>CAZJUK010000005.1:0-45130 GCA_964549145.1 uncultured Methylophilaceae bacterium | reverse complement strand
AGTGAATGTAATAGTATGGGCATCATTATCATCACTTAAATACATAACATTATCTTGGATGTTGCACTGTAACTGCATTGAGCGTTGAAGCAATGAGTCAATACCATCAGCAGTAATTTGGATGACTGATAAGTTGCTAAAACGCCGACACTTTTCTTGTTGCTGCTGCCACCAGACGCTGGCCTTTCCTTCATGGTACGTATAGATAATGACTTGCTTGGCACGACCACAAGCCTTACGAATTCGTTTTTCATCAAGCTGACCAAAATCAACCCATAGCTCAATATCATTGGTTAATGACTTAAGCCAAAGCTCCGGTTCCTCATCGTTACTCATGCCTTTAGTAAAGGTGAGTTGATCATGGGCATTAAATATAAAAGCGATAAGGCGAATCATAAAACGAAAATTATTTTCAGATGGATGTTGTGCCATCGTCAACTCATGCTGTTGATAATAATGCGTATCCATATTGGCGATAGATAGTGATACTTTATTGATAGTAGAACTAATGGCCATAAAATGCTCTGTGATTAATGTGCGGAATTAAAACGAACACTACCCTTAAAATTACTCAATCCGTCAAACTTTGGCAATGTTAACCAGCTTGATTGCGAATCTAATTGGTTTCGATAGCAAAACAATCAAGATCATTGGCAAAAACCATATTTCCTGAATAATGTTTATTAATGGCTTTTAGCGTTTGCTGCTCTTTGCCTAAGGTGCGTAGCATGCGATGTGACAACACTAATGTTGAGGCTTGCGCTTGCTTAGCAATATTGCCGATAACACTGGGTGTCATATGCAGCCTACGTGCAACACCAGTTGCACCTTCTGGCACGGCATTATGTGCAACGAGTATATTCGCAGATCTCGCGATGCGTGCTAAATTATCATTGTTGCCAAAATTGTCTCCATTGGTGTCGCCACTAAATACTATACTTTTGCCAGCTATATCAATGCGCCAAGCTAGAGCGGGAACACTGCCATGAATGACTTCGGCAGCTCTTACTTGAATGCCATTTTGATTAAATACTGGCTTGATTTCATGTGCTGCCAAAGCAACATTATGAGGTTGTAATGTATAACTGGCATTATTAGGTAATAATAAATAACTTAAATAAGGGTAAGCACCTTTTGGCCCAAAGAGTGCATTAACAAACGCGACGGTGTTCGGAAACGATTGATTACCTAGTGGTCCATAAATTGGCAACGGCTGTGTGCGATCTTCAAAGTAGGATGATTTGATGAGTGCAGGAAAGTCAGCAGTATGATCTGCATGCATGTGTGAAAATAACACAACATCTAAATTAACTATATTAGCGCCACTTTCACCAAAGCGTAAGGCACTACCACCACCCATATCAACCAGCACTTTAGCTTTGCCGTTATGCCAAATAAGATAACTGCTAGAAGCCCGCTTATCTTGCAGTTCTGGCCCACCTGAACCTAACACCTGTAGCTCCACCCCCTGGCCTGAACACTGAGTGGGAGGACTTTGGCCCGCATAGCTTTGACCAACAAAAAGTGATGCCAGGAGTAAAAAGCTAGCAAAAATAGGTGAGATCCTCGCCTTCAAAATATGATCTTGTATTGAACTACAATGGGTAAACATTTTAAATGGCTATTTTCGCAAACTTGCGCTTACCCACTTGCGCAACGACTGTAGTGCCTTCATTTATTTGTAAATTTTTATCGCTCACTTTTACACTATCTAACTTAACGCCACCTTGTTGAATGGTACGCATGGCTTCAGAAGTGCTAGACACCAACCCTGCCATTTTGAGCAATTGTGCGATACCGATACTTTCGCCTTCTATGTTGAAGGTCATTTCTAGCACATCATCTGGTATACCACCTTTGGCACGTGTTTGAAAATCGTTAAGTGCTTTTTCAGCATCTATCTGACTGTGAAAACGCGCAACAATTTCTTGTGCAAAGCGCACTTTAATATTACGCGGATTTTCTCCACTGGCTATCTCCGCTTTCCAAGCAGAAATAGTTTCTAGACTTTCAAACGAAAGTAATTCAATATATCGCCACATTAAATCATCTGAAACAGACATAATTTTGGCAAAAATAGTCTCTGGTGATTCATCTATACCAATATAATTACCCAATGATTTAGACATTTTATTGATGCCATCCAAGCCCTCGAGCAATGGCATAGTGAGCACGCATTGCTGGCTAAGACCAGCTTGCTTTTGTAACTCACGGCCCATGAGTAGATTAAATTTTTGATCTGTACCACCAAGTTCAACATCCGCTTTTAAGGCAACCGAATCGTAACCCTGAAGTAGCGGATACATAAATTCATGAATGGCAATAGGTTGATTATTTTTGAAACGCTTTGAAAAATCGTCACGCTCTAGCATGCGTGCCACCGTGTGGCTTGCTGACAACTTAAGCATGCCAGCTGCACCCAAGTCATTTAACCAAGTAGAGTTAAACACAATGTCTGTTTTTTCTTTATCTAGAATTTTAAACACTTGGCTTGCGTACGACCGTGCATTTTCTTGCACTTGCGCTGCAGTTAATGGTGGGCGTGTTGCACTTTTCCCTGTGGGATCACCAATCATGCCTGTAAAGTCACCGATTAAAAACAACACTTTATGACCGAGGTCTTGAAACTGTTTGAGTTTATTAATCAGTACCGTATGGCCTAAATGTAAATCTGGCGCAGTAGGATCAAAGCCCGCCTTTATCCTTAACGGCTGACCTTTTTTAAGCTTCTCTACTAGCTCAGACTCTATTAAAAGCTCATCTGCACCTCGCTTGATAATGGCTAATGATTGATTAATCTTGCTATTCACTTTATATTCCCGATGTTTGTTAGGCTGCTTTTACAAAATGTTACTTTTTAATGAAACTACATTTCTGATAAACTACTTTATTATTCAAGTATTTGTAATACTTTAAAAAATCTATATGCAAACAAATAACTCAATACCCAAGTGCTCTATTTTAACGCAAAACAAGTTTTTGGAAGTAGTTAAAATGAAATGGCATTGGATGTTTTTTGCCGTGATATTACCAATATTTATTCTTTTAATAATTTTAAGCGCAACACCAGATAGCGAAGCTGGTAATGTAAAGCTGAGAACGATAACTAGCGAAGTGATCTTGCCTTTTAACAAAGCTAAAGATCACTCGGACGAAGTGTTTTGGCAAGTTGACCAAGTAAGACGGAATGACACATTAGGCAAACTTTTTGACCGAATGGGCGTACATGATAATGACGCAAAAAAGTTTTTAACACTGAGTTCTGATTCTAAAGCAATTAATACACAGCTAATTCCTGGCCGTACTCTTGAAATTAAAACTGACGCAGATGGCAAGCTGCTATACCTAGAATATGAATTGCGCGACGATAATATATTAGTTGCAGGGTTAACGCCCAGTGGTTATCAAATTGCACAACAAAAACTAATTTTAGAACAGCAACAAGTTATTAAATCAGCCACTATTATCAATTCATTATTTGGCGCAACGGATGATGCGGGCATTCCTGATCAAATTGCTCTACAAATTGCGAGCATATTCTCTGGCGTGATTGATTTCAATCAAGACTTACGCTCTGGCGATAAATTTAATGTGTTATATGAGGCATTTTATAACGCAGGCGAGTTAATGAAAACTGGTAAGGTATTAGCTGTTGAGTTTTTATCTAACGGTAAGTTACGTAAAGCTATTCACTTTGGAGATGCTGATACTAAGTATGCTTATTACACACCTGAAGGTGAAAACTTACATAAATCATTTTTACGCTCGCCGTTGGAGTTCTCACGTGTTAGCTCTTCTTTCAGTAGAGGTAGATATCATCCTATATTAAATCGTATTAGAGCACATAAAGGGGTAGACTTTGCAGCAGCTCATGGCACACGTATTAAAGCCTCTGGTGATGGCGTCATTAAATTTATGGGCCGTAAAGGTGGCTACGGTAATGTAGTAATTATTAAACATAACAATAAAATTAGTACCGTTTATGGTCATTTAGCGCGTTTTTCTAAAATCTTAAGGCGTGGTTCAGAAGTAACTCAGGGCGACATTATTGGGTATGTAGGAAAAACAGGCTTAGCAACTGGTCCACATTTACATTATGAGTTTTTGCTAAACGGTGTGCATCGCAACCCGATGACTGTTGAACTGCCTAGTGGACGACCAATTGATCCTAACTATAAAGATGCATTTAAAGCCAAGAACTTAGAACTATTTGCAAAAATTGAAATGCTCAATCGACAACTTAGCGCCGCATCAAGCCAATAATCATGTCGCAACTTTTTATTGGCATCATGTCAGGCAGCAGTTTAGATGGTGTGGATGTTGCCTTAACTGAGTTTTGCGATAATCAGTGCAAAGTCATTGCAACGCATTTTCTGCCTTACTCAGCAGACATAAAAAAAATACTACTCACCTTACATACTCCAATAATCAACGAATTAGAAAACAGCGTGCTTGCTGGCAATGCATTAGCACTAATATATGCAGGGGCAGTAAATACTCTTCTAGTAGAGAATAACTTCTCGCCTAAACAAATTACTGCCATAGGTTGCCATGGGCAAACGATTAGACATTGTCCGCAAAAGACTGATGGGGTCGGTTACACTATTCAAATTGGTAACCATGCCCTGCTTTCTGAACGTACAAACATCACTGTAATTGGTGATTTTCGCAGTCGCGATATCGCAGCTGGTGGTCAAGGTGCGCCATTAGTACCCGCATTTCATCAAGCGTTGTTCGGCAGTGTTCGAAAGAACCGTGCCATTATTAATATTGGTGGCATTGCAAATATTACCTACCTCAGCAAATCAGGTTTAGATGATGCTGGGGATGTCATTGGTTTTGATTCTGGCCCAGGTAATATGTTATTAGACAGCTGGATCAAACTTAAACGTGATAAAGATTATGATTTAAATGGACAATGGGCAGCAACAGGTAAGGTTATTGATAGCTTGCTAATTAACATGCTTAGCGAACCTTATTTTGCATTGCAACCTCCCAAAAGTACTGGTCGAGATTTATTTAATAGCCAATGGCTAACACAATACATTTTAAATTTCGATTATGTACCACAAGACATTGCGCGTACCTTAGTTAAACTAACAGCGCTCACAATTCAACAGTCTATTAACAAGCATTGTGTAGATTTAGATGAGGCTTATCTATGTGGCGGTGGTGCGCATAATACACTACTGGTTGAAGACTTAAAAACTGCGTTTCCTAACACGTCAATTGCAAAAACGAACACACTCGGTGTTGATAGCGATTGGGTTGAGGCAGTTGCATTTGCTTGGCTAGCGAAGCAAACCTTATCCAATAAACCCAGCAATCTGCCTGCAGTGACAGGGGCAAATGCTACTCGTATTCTCGGGTGTATTTTCCCAAATTAAACGATACTTAATTCACATCATAGTTAATTCGACGCGCCTCAGCCTAGTTTAATCGCAGCTGGGTAACTCTACGTGTTTAATAATCGACAACATAGCTTATAATACGAGCTACAAAAAATTCTGAGTTAAGCATGAAACCAACAAAAGCAACCATCACCTTTGACAATGGCAAAAGCCCTATCGAACTACCTATGCATTCGGGTACTTTAGGTAATGATGTGATTGATATTAGAAAACTTGGCAAGCACGGCATTTATACTTATGACCCTGGCTTTATGTCAACAGCCGCTTGTAATTCCGATATTACGTTTATTGATGGTGAAAAAGGTTTTTTATTTCATCGTGGTTATCCTATCGAGCAATTAGCAGAGCATTCTGACTTTTTAGAAGTTTCTTATTTGCTGATGCATGGTGACTTGCCAAGTGAAAAATATAAAGAAGAATATATTAGCAAGGTGACGCAACACACGATGTTGCACGATCAAATGGACAATGTATTTAGAGGTTTTAGGCGTGATGCCCACCCAATGGCAGTGATGGTTTCAGTTGTAGGGGCAATGGCTGCTTTTTACCCAGAACACAATGATGTATCAGACGCTCCTTTAAGACATCATGCTGCGATTCGCTTGCTTGCAAAAATACCAACAATTGCTGCTTGGAGCTATAAATATACAATAGGGCATCCATTTATATACCCTCAAAACAAGTTAAGTTATGCAGAAAATTTTATGCATATGATGTTTGCAACCCCTAGCGGTGAATATGTGCCGAATCCGGTGCTAGCAAAAGCATTTGAAAAAATTCTAATCTTGCATGCGGATCATGAGCAAAATGCTTCTACAAGTACAGTAAGGCTAGTGGGCTCTAGTGGTGCAAATCCATTTGCCTCTATCGCCGCAGGAATTGCCTCACTTTGGGGCCCGGCACATGGCGGCGCTAATGAAGCCACGCTGGAAATGCTCGCTGAAATTGGCGATGTGAGCCGCATAGGTACATATATTGATCGCGCTAAAGATAAAAGCGATAACTTCAGGCTAATGGGTTTTGGCCATCGCGTTTACCGAAACATGGACCCGCGCGCAGAAATAATGCGCAAAACCTGCCACGAAGTTCTTAATGAACTTGGCTTACATGATGACCCTATGTTTAAACTTGCCATGAAGCTTGAAAAAATTGCTTTAGAAGATGAATATTTTGTAACACGAAAGCTATACCCGAATGTTGATTTTTACAGTGGTATAGTTATGCGTGCAATGGGTATTCCTAACAGTATGTTTACAGCTATTTTTGCTTTGGCAAGAACAGCAGGATGGCTAGCGCAATGGAATGAAATGCATCTCGACAGTGAACAAAAAATTGGTCGACCAAGACAGCTTTATTCAGGCTCTGTTAGAAGAGAGTTAGATAGAAGTTAGGAAAAACTTTTAAAGTAAATAACAAAAAAGCCAGGCATTCGCTTGGCTTTTTTGTTACGTATTTTCTGCTTAAACAGAAAATGACGAACCGCAGCCACAAGTAGTTGACGCTTGTGGATTACGAATAACGAATTGTGACCCTTGTAAATTATCTTGATAATCAATTTCCGCGCCCATTAAGTACTGCAAACTCATTGGGTCAATCAACAAAGTTACTTGATCGTTTTCTACCTTCGTATCATCTTCATTGACTTCTTCTTCAAATGTAAAACCATACTGAAAGCCTGAGCAACCACCACCACTAACAAATACACGTAGTTTAAGATCAGGCGTACCTTCTTCTTCAATTAAGTCTTTTACCTTTTTTGCGGCATTGTCCGTAAACACCAATGGTGTTGGAATATCTATATCAGCTAAATCCGTTGTAGTATTCATTTTTGCTCCTTAAATTCTATTCAATATATTTTCTGTCTATATTACATAGACACTAAACTAGTTCTTCAGTTGCATCGCCTTCAGCATGCACTAATTTACCATCAATCACTGCCCCCATATGCATTTCAAGCGCACGGTAATGCAAATCACCTGTTATACGCGCTTTAGTTTGTAATTCTATAAACTGCTCTGTTTTTACAGCGCCGATCACTGTGCCATTTAATACAATTTTTGTAGCATTAACAGAACCTTCTATACGGCCAGTCTCACTAATCACAATCGTGCTGGGTGAGCCTTGTTGTTCTGTTACATTTCCACGAATAGTACCATCAACTCGAAGACCACCATTAAAACCTACATCACCTTGAATAACGGCATCCGGACCTATTAATGTATTAATATCATCGCTAATTTTGTTTACTTTTTTTCTAGAAAACATTTTTACATCCCTAATATATTTGAGGTATTTTTACAATTTTATTCTTTATCCAACATTTTTTTATAAAAAAATAAATCCTCTTTTACTTTTAAGTTCTCATCTTGAACATTTGCTAATTCTTTTGCAAGGTTATTATTTGTGGCTAGCTCAATTTGCAAATCGCGTTGCGCTTGTATCAATTTCGCTTCTAAATCCGTATTTTTTAAACTTTTCTTAGCTAGTTGTTGGCTAACCGTATCATAATCGTTACTACGTAATAGTATATACGCTAATCCAAACCCTAAAACAGAAAATAAAAAGGCCAAAGTCACCTTGTAATACCAAGGTCGTGCAGAACGGACTGCTAACTGCTTAGCTGTTACACCGTAGTGTTTGCGTATTCTACGTTTTACTGTTTTCATATTTTACTAAGTTATACAACGCCGATATGACAAAATTAAAGTTATGGCATCAACGGCACTATCTCTAACCCTAAGCATTCGTTAAAGCCAAACATAATATTCATATTTTGCACAGCTTGACCGGCAGCGCCTTTAACCAAATTATCAATTACTGATAGTATTACTATCGTATCGCCCTCTTGTGGCTGATGTATTGCTATTCTACACTGGTTAGATCCTCGTACAGAACGGGTTTCAGGATGTGAGCCGTTCGGCATAACGTCTACAAAAGGCTCATTTGCATAACGAGACTCGAACAATGCCTGTAGATCAACATGCTTTGTTGACTTAGCGTAAAGCGTTGCATGAATACCTCTAATTAACGGTGTTAAGTGAGGCACAAAAGTGAGGTTAACTGACTTAGCCGTGATACTTGCTAGACCTTGCTTAATTTCTGGCAAATGGCGATGGCCCGACACACCATAAGCTTTAAAGTTATCAGCTGACTCAGAAAATAAACTACCGACTGCTGCTTTACGTCCAGCACCGCTAACACCCGATTTTGCATCAGCAATTAAATATTCTGTATCAATGACACCCGCTTCTAGCAAAGGCATAAAACCTAATTGCACCGCAGTTGGGTAACACCCAGGGTTGGCAACCAATCGCGCACTTTTTATTTTTACACGATTAATTTCTGGCAAACCGTAAACTGCTTCTACCACTAGTTCTGGGCAAGCATGTTGCATTCCGTACCATTCTTCCCAAGTAGGAATATCTTTAATTCTAAAGTCAGCTGCTAAATCAATTATTTTGACACCTTTGTCGAGCAAATCACGGGCTTGTGTCATGGCAATGCCATTTGGTGTGGCAAAAAATACAATATCACATTGCGTTAAATTAGCTGTTACTGGATCAGAAAATTCAATATCAACAAACCCACGCAGACTTGAATACATGTCTGAAACGCGCAGTCCTGCATCACCCCGTGAGGTCACACAAACAATTGCAACATTAGGATGGCTTGCTAATAACCGCAAAACTTCAACACCGGTATATCCCGTGCCGCCTACTATCCCGACTTTTAGTTGTTTATTTGACATAATGCTTCATCATAGCAAATTTTACTGTATATAAAAAAAGCCGCTACTGCGACCCTTTTTACAATGCTAAATGTTAAATTAACGTTTAGAGAACTGTTTACGGCGACGCGCTTTGCGGAAGCCCACTTTTTTACGCTCAACTTCGCGAGCATCACGTGTAACAAAGCCAGCTTGCTTCAGACCGCCTTTTAACCCAGCATCGAAATCAATCAATGCACGTGTAATACCATGACGTACAGCACCAGCTTGGCCTGATTCGCCACCACCAAAGACATTTATTTTGATGTCAAAGCTTGCAGTGTTTTCAGTTAACTCAAGAGGTTGACGTACAATCATTCGTGAAGTCTCACGTGAAAAATACTCTTCAACAGGCTTATCATTAACGATGATATTACCTTTGCCTGATTTCAAAAATACGCGCGCTACTGAGCTTTTGCGGCGACCTGTACCATAATTGTATTTACCAATCATCTAATTTACCTTAAATAGTCAAAGCTTGTGGTTGTTGTGCTGAATGGTCATGCTGATCACCAGCATAAACTTTTAATTTTTTAATCATTGCATAACCCAATGGACCTTTTGGCAACATACCTTTGACCGCTTTTTCTAATGCACGACCTGGAAAGCGATCTTGCATTTTGTTAAAAGTAGTCGTTGATAGTCCGCCAGGATAGCCTGAGTGGGTGTGATACTCTTTATTATCACCTTTAGCACCAGTAACTCTTATCTTGTCAGCATTAATAACAACTATATAGTCACCAGTATCGACATGAGGCGTATAAATTGTTTTATGTTTACCGCGAAGGCGATGCGCGCAGGCACTAGCTAAACGACCTAAAATTAGTTCAGATGCATCAATCACAAACCATTCACGTTTTACTTCATGCGTTTTTGCAGAAAATGTTTTCATATCTTTACTACCAATGTAGCTATTAAAATCTAAGAGGGCGGATTATATGCTTTTGAGCACCCCTCTGTCAAACATAATTAGTGTTTTACAACACATAATTTAATTATTTCAGTTTATGGCCTTAAATCCATTTCAGCACAGGTCAAATAAATTAAATTACAGATAATTTAGACCGTATTAAAATAATTGGCACGAATATTGCATTCTTAGTAAAAAATAACTTTAATTTAAGATATGATATTTAAGAGTGAATATAAATATGAAATATGATTATAATCTAAAATCAGCTGTTGCTTTGGCAGTAAGTCTACTAAGCTTGGGCATGCATCAAAATGCTTTTGCCTTGGGATTAGGTGACATCAATGTGAGTTCATATTTAGGACAACCCTTAGAAGCAAATATTAAGGTGTTCGATGTTGAAGAGGCAAATAATGCTTCTTGTTACAAACTAACAGACAGCAATCTATCTAATGTAAATTTAGCGTTACGCCCTATTCAAGGTGGTCAAGCAACGCTAGTATTAACAACTAACCAAGTAGTGAGCGAACCAATCGTTAATTTATCGATAGTAACGCAATGTGGAAGCCAATTTCAACGTGATTATGTTTTATTACTTGACCCATTATTAACCACAGATATTGAAACTGCTGAAATAAGTGGCTTAATTGATAACGAAGCGATAAAAATAGTTGAAATTGACAATTCCGTTGACAATTCAACAATTAATTCGTTGGCAACGGCAATTGTTAGAACTATAAAACTGATGCCTAAAAAAGATATAAGAAGGACTGAACTAAAACCAAAGCGTAATAATATTGCATTAAAACGAAATGCTGCGAAACAATTTATTACTGTAGATACAATGAAAGTTAAGTCTAAAAATACTAACCAGGCAAATAAAAATATTAGTGGGGAAAAGGCACCAAATAGAGCAAACATTACACCTGAGCAAGTAATAAGAACTATACCTAAACTTAAAATATCTGGTGATAGTTCTAATCTCAAACCGGCTAATATTATTGGCTTACAATTAGAGAAACAACTTGTATTCACAACCAACCCAAACGTAATGTCTTTAGATGATGTTGAAATTCAAGATGAAATCGTGGTTATGAATAATCGTGTTGAGAATTTACAGCTAGAACTAACGAAACTTCAACAACAGAATAGTCAATTAAAGATGGAAAACAAGGTGAAAACAGAAGCATTAGTTTCTGCCAATAATTTAAAAAATAACTTCTCTAGTATTTTATATATATTAGGTGGTGGATTATTGCTGGCAGCAGGCTACTTTTCTTTTAATTGGTTACGTAATCGTAAATTAAAAAATCTAGCTAATATACTTTGGGCCTCACCTGTAGCATCAGTTAATGAAAATCCTAGCATTGATGATTTACCTACCCTCTCCTCAGCTCTTAAAGAATCTACAGCATCCATTGTTTTAACAGAGGTAAAATCAGGTCAGAATGTAGAAAATAATGATATTGAGTTTGAAACAACTATGCACGCTAACGAAGCGATTGTGTTTGAAGATGACGAGACGCAAATATTAGTACTGGATCATGCTGATGTGTTTTTATCTCATGGCCGTAAATCCTTAGCCATTCAATTATTGCAAAACCACTTGCTTGATAACCCAAAACAATCTGTCACTATTTGGTTATTTTTACTTGATTTACTTGCAAAAGAAAACTTAAAAACAGTTTATAGCCAGACAGCGATTGATTGTAAGCAATACTTCAACATTAAAATTACTGACTTCACTACCAGTGAAGAAATTCAGTCTAACCAAACTTTAGAATCTTTCCCTCGATTACAAAAGGGTTTAGAAGATGTTTGGGGGAAACCTGAATCTATCATTTATTTAGATGATTTAATTTATAACAATCGTTTAGAGCCGCGTGCTGGTTTAGAAAAGGGTTTAATAGAAGAGTTATTATTACTAAAAACAATTGCTCAAGAAAATGGCAACTCAGCTGAAGTGATTCAACTGGATCAGAAGAAGTTAAAAATATTGAAAGTTAAAGAAGAACTTCTTTCCACCACAAAAGCTAAAAAAATCGAAGAATTGCAAGAATCAATACTAGAAAAACAAGCGTCCGAAGAAAAGCCTGAAAATCTATTTGAATTTGAGTTAGCGGATTGGAAATAAAGAGATTAATTGATCAGCGTAGTATTCAACAGCAATACCTAGGAGTATTAGAAACCCTATCCAATGACTATGTGTAAACGCACTAAAGCAACCAGTTTTGGTGCGTTTTTTAATAAGTTGATATTGCCAAATTACTAATCCAAATGTTAGGAACAAACTGGCAGT
The DNA here is from genome assembly GCA_964549145.1 of uncultured Methylophilaceae bacterium. Lineage (GTDB taxonomy): Bacteria > Pseudomonadota > Gammaproteobacteria > Burkholderiales > Methylophilaceae. The sequence continues at coordinate 32,744 of CAZJUK010000005.1, read as the reverse complement.
ATAATACAAGCCAAAATGGATTAGCTGACCTACATAAATCAAAATACTCAGCATAGCTAGATAACAAAATATCACAGCCGAAACATCATATTGCCCAAAAAATAATGCTGATGATTTAACACCAATTTTAAAATCATCATCTCGGTCAATCATTGCATACACAGTATCGTATGCAACTGCCCAAAATATATTGGTAAGTAGTAACAGCCAAGCGACCGTAGGTATATTGTTATTTATTGCGGAAAACCCCATAGGAATACCGAATCCAAATGCAATGCCTAAGTAGGCCTGTGGAATTGCTAAAAAACGCTTGGTCAATGGGTAGGTAAGTGCTAAAAATAAAGCCACTATAGATAAAATGATTGTCATTTTATTTAAAAAAATGACTATTAGAAACGCGCTCAAACTCAAAATGGCGGCTAAAAAACACGCCTCTTTTACCGTCACCTCGCCTTGCACCAATGGGCGCTGCTTCGTACGCTCGACATGCCCGTCAAAATTACGATCGGCAATATCATTCATCACACAACCTGCACTTCGCATCAATATGGTACCCGTTACAAAAACTAATACAATGACCCAGCCAGGCTGGCCTTTGCCGGCAATCATCAACCCCCATAAAGTTGGCCATAATAGCAATAAAATACCTATGGGCTTATCTAAACGCATTAAGCGTTCATATGCATTTAATTTTCTAGTGATATTCATATTGCTAATATTTGCGGTAAAAATACTTCGGTGACCAAAATTTTAGCGCAGTTCAAACTAAACATAGAGCGTCTTGCCCATAAATATGTAGGTGGAACGTCTAAATGCTTTGTCGCTTGTTGATACAACATATGATGGCGAGATAACTTTTTGTAACTTAACGGTGTGCGCTTTACTTTAGGATCGGCAAATAGAGCAGCACCTAATGGCTTTTTACCTAATCGCCCTAATTTAGACCATGCACCTTGCAAACTTTGTCGTGGCAGCACACTATGTGCAAATACCACTTTTTTATTATTGCCTAATAAGCACACGTCTCTTATTAATACTGTTTCTCTCGTTTTTAAACCTAATAACTGCGACTCGGTTGAATATAATTTTTGATATCTCACGTTAATAGGCATGACTGAGAAATTTATGTATTTATTTTGCAATGATTCAGTCAACGAACCATCATCTGTCAGCCAATTTTGATACCCACCCGCTAAAATTGGTTTGCTTAACCACTTATTTTTAGTTTGCGTATTTTTTAGTATTTTCAAAATATAATTGTCTAAGTTTTATACTTTAACCAACTCAACACCTTTGCTTAGCCAACGTTGCAAATGCTGCGTGACTGATTGCGGGTGTGTTGTTAATAATTGATCTGCAATATTTTTAGCTACTTCGAGCAGTTCAATATCACGTTCTAAGTCTGCAATCTTAAGCATTGGCACACCACTTTGGCGCGTGCCTAAATACTCTCCCGGTCCTCGTAAGTTTAAATCAGCTTGAGCTATTGCAAAACCATCAATATTTTCATATATCACTTTTAATCTTGCCCTTGCCGTTTCTGACATTTTTCGAGATGAATTATGTTGATACATTAAAATACAAGTACTGTTTATCGCCCCACGGCCAACACGCCCTCTTAATTGATGTAGTTGGCTTAACCCCATGCGCTCGGCATGTTCAATAATCATTAAACTCGCATTTGGCACATCTACGCCCACTTCTATCACAGTTGTGGCCACAAGCAACTGAATTTTACCTTCAACAAAGTTTTCCATCACGGCATACTTTTCAGAAGACTTCATTCTTCCATGTACCAAACCGACAGATAAACCTGCAAAATTCTTCTTCAAGTTATCAAATGTTGAGGTCGCTGTTTTTAATTGCAATGCTTCAGACTCTTCAATTAAAGGACAAACCCAATAAGCTTGGCTACCTCCTAAACAAGCCTCACGTACGCGCTGTAAAATTTCTTCACGTCGCTCATCAGAAACTAGTTTAGTCACAATTGGTTTTCGTCCCGGTGGAAGTTTATCAATGACTGAAACATCTAAATCTGCAAAATAGCTCATGGATAATGTACGCGGTATTGGTGTTGCAGTCATCATAAGTTGATGTGGTTCTGGCTCACCCTTTTTACGCAACGCTAATCGTTGCTGCACACCAAAGCGATGCTGCTCATCGATAATCGCTAAACCTAAATGATGAAAGCTAACTGCATCTTGAAATAAAGCATGTGTTCCAATGGCTAATTGCGCTTCTCCACTCGCAATTTTTGCTAATGAAACTTCTCGATTCTTTTTACTTTGGCTGCCGGTAAGCCAAGCAATGTTGATATTTAAAGGTTCCAGCCATTCGTTGAGTTTTTTATAATGCTGTTCTGCCAAAATTTCTGTTGGCGACATGAGTGCGACTTGCCAACCATCCTCAATGGCCTGCAAAGCAGCAATACAGGCAACGACCGTTTTGCCGCTACCAACATCTCCTTGCAGTAAACGCTGCATCGGATGAGGTTGGGATAAATCTGTGCTAATTTCTTTAATCACCTTTTGTTGCGCCCCGGTTAATTCAAACGGCAACTGTTCTAAAAGTTGTTTAACTAAAATTATAGAAGTAGTAATTTCTGGTGCATCAATACTTCGACGTATTGCATAATGCTTCCGCATGGATAACTGCTGTGCTAATAACTCATCGAAGGCTAATCTTCGCCATTCTGGCGTATTTTTCTGATCCAATGCTTCTAAATCAGCATTAGGGGGTGGATTGTGTATAAGTTGGATACTATTAGCAAAACTGGGTAAGCTTAGCTTTTGATAAACAGCTAAGGGGAGTGTTTCTTCAAGAGGGTCTTGCGTAAGCATCAGTTTAACTGCCTTACGAATTGATTTTTGGTTTAGCCCTGCAGTGGTTGGATAAACTGGCGTTAACTGTTCACTTACTGGCAAATCATCTGTCGCCACTTTGCATTGCGGATGCACCATTTCATATCCAAAAAACCCATGACGCACCTCTCCATAGATACGCAGTTTTTTACCTATTTTGAGCATATTAATTTGGCTAGGATAAAAATGTAAAAAACGTAATGTAAGTTGCCCACTTGCGTCTTCTAATCGTGCAATAAGTGCTTTGCGCGGCTTATAGGTGACTTCGGCATGCACAATCTCACCTTGCACCTGTCCAGAATTACCTAAATGCAAATCACGTATGGCAGTAATATGCGTTTCATCAATATAGCGCAGTGGTAAGTGCAACAGCAAACCCTGGCTGGTTGTAACTCCTAGCTTAGCAAAGTTTGCAACCAGTGGTTTTGAAAAAGACTTTATTTCAACCAGTTTCGTCAATTTTAGATGTTGTTATTTGTTGGAAATAATAATGCTATTGATTCTAACAATGATTATAAAATTACCATCATGCCATCTGCTTCAACCAATGCACCTTTTGGCAGAGAAGCCACCCCAATTGCCGCTCGGGCAGGATAAGGCTGTGAAAAGTACTCTCCCATAATAGCGTTTACAAGATTAAAATCTGCCAAATCTATCAAAAAGACATTAAGTTTTACGATGTCTGCCATTGAACCACCAGCAGACTCAGTAACTGCGGTTAGATTTTCAAACACCCTGCGAATTTGCGCTTCAATCCCATCGACTAATGTCATTGTTTCAGGGTTCAAACCAATTTGGCCAGAGAAATAAACAGTATCGCCGACTTTTACTGCTTGTGAATATGTGCCAATTGCGGCAGGGGCTTTTACTGTTTGAATAATTTGTTTTGTTGTCATTCTGTTCCCTTAGTATCATTCATAAATTACCAATTTTTTTCTATAATAATCCATTTTTAACACGATAAATACGGACCACATCGGGAATCTGTCTTAAACTACGCATCAATTTTGCCAAATGCACACGATCATGAATTTCCACCCTGAAATGCACATTGGTATATTGACTACCATCGGGCTCTTCCACACTCACATTATCAATATTTGAATTAGCCTCTGAAATAGTAGCTGCAATTTTAGCCAGCATACCTTTTCTATTAGCAGCAACAATACGTAAATTCACTTTAAATAATTGTTTATCTGCCGCATTCCATTCTACATCCAACCATTTGTCGGGGTCTAACTTAAACTTACTGATTGCAGGACAATCATGCGTATGAATCACGAGGCCTTTATCTTTATTAATAAAGCCTAAAATTGGATCCCCAGGAATTGGGCTACAGCAATGTGCAAACTGTACTGCCATGCCCTCAGAGCCTTGAATAGTAATTTTATCTAAAGGCTTCGTTATATTAGAATCAGTCAGATGATTATCATGCGAATTGGAAAGCAATTGGTGGGCGACCATTAGACTTAGGCGTTTACCTAGTCCAATATCAGTCAAAATCTCAGATTTGTCTTTAGCGCCATAATCCCTGATGACCTTATGCCATTCCTTCTCTTGAATCTCTAGTGGGTCAACATGCAAAGCCCTTAATGCAATATTCAGCATTCTGGCTCCCATGGACGCAGATGCTACTACTTGCAACGATTTTAAATAATGTCGAATATGTGAACGTGCTTTACCAGTCGTTACATAATTCAACCAAGAAGGATTTGGTTTCGCTAGTGCTGAAGTAATAATTTCAACATGATCTCCATTCTGCATTTCAGTACGTAATGGCGCTAATTCGTGGTTAATCTTTACAGCCACACAACAATTCCCAACATCAGTATGAACTGAATAAGCAAAATCAACAGCGGTAGAACCTTTAGGTAAAGCCAAAATATTGCCTTTAGGTGTAAATACGTAGACCTCATCAGGAAACAAATCTACTTTAAAATGTTCTAAAAATTCATAACTATCATCACTTTCAGTTTGAATCTCAACAAGGCGTTGTAACCACTGATGGGTTTGTTGTTGTAACTTAGTTAAGTGTGCATCCGTCGTTTTATATAACCAATGTGCAGCCACACCTGCTTGCGCAACACCATGCATTTCATCACTACGTATTTGCCCTTCAATAGGCGTACCAAATGGGCCAAACAATGCCGTGTGTAAAGACTGATAGCCATTAACTTTCGGAATCGCAATATAATCCTTAAACTTACCAGGAATCGGTCTATATAAGCTATGTAAGCTCCCTAACGCTAAATAGCATGTTGGGGTGTCTTTTACCAATACACGAAAGCCATAAATGTCGTTTACTTGCGACAATTTAATACTTTTTCCAACCATTTTCTTATAAATACTGTAAAGATGCTTTTCTCTTCCTTCAACTTTTGCCTCTATTTTTGACGAGACGAGTTGTGATCTCATTGCTTCTAGAATTTTGCTAATGACTTCTTTACGGTTCCCGCGTGCAGTTTTAATTGCCTTAGCGATTATTTTGTAACGATTAGGATATAAAGATTTAAAACTAAGATCTTCTAGTTCTTGATAGATAGGATTAAGGCCTAAGCGATTAGCAATTGGCGCATAAATATCTAATGTTTCATTCGCTATCCGTCTTTGCTTTTCTGGCTTCATGATGCCGATCGTTTGCATATTGTGCAAACGATCGGCTAGCTTTACCAAAATAACACGTACATCTTGGCTCATCGCTAGCAGCATTTTTCGGAAGTTTTCAGCCTGTGCTTGAGCAGCAGTTTGTAATTCTATTTTGTCTAGCTTTGTAAGCCCTTCAACTAACTCAGATACTTGCTTACCAAACTTTTCTTCAATTTCGCTCTGAGCTACACCTGTATCTTCAACCACATCATGTAGCAATGCAGCTAATAAAGTCGGTACATCCATATGCAGTTTTGCAAGAATACAGGCAACAGCAACTGGGTGGGTAATATAAGGCTCGCCTGACCTTCTAGTCTGGCCTTGATGTGCCTTATCGCTGTAACGATAAGCCACCCAAACCGACTCAACTTCGGTTTGCGATAAATATTCTTTGAGTAAAAGTGTGAGCTGCGAGCCTTCTAAATCTGCAGGAAGCAGAGGCGGTTCGGCAATTTGGTTAGATTTAGCCGATGATTTTATCGCGGCTTTTGACATAAAACGCTAAATTAAGCTGGTGTGCGTTTCAATACTTCTACACCCACTTTACCGGCAGCAATTTCACGCAAAGCAATGACGGTTGGTTTGTCACGTACGCCATGCATACTAACTTGCGGATCTGAGCCATTAGAAATTTGACGTGCGCGATAAGCTGCTACTAATGTCAGTTGAAAACGATTAGGAATATGACCTAAACAATCATCTACAGTAATACGTGCCATGGTGTTTCCTTCAATTTTTATGGTTAAATTGATGCCAAATAATCAAAACCTATAACCATTTTAATTTAAATTAATGTTTGAATAAGCGCGCTATGCCGCTCCATTTGACTATTGGTTTTTAGACGCTGTGCACGAACAACAGACATCAAGTCTTGCAATGCAACATCAAAATTATCATTAATTGTAACATAGTCAAAACTCGCTAAGTGACGCATTTCCTCTGTAGCAACTGCCATACGCTTATCAATTACATCAGCACTATCTTGCCCACGGTTATTCAATCGCTGTGCTAGCGCCTCTAGCGAAGGGGGTAAAATAAAGACTCTTATTGCTTGCGGATAAAGTTTAATTACTTGATCAGCACCCTGCCAGTCAATTTCCAGAACAACATCTGCTCCAGCAGAGAGGGCGTCATCAACCGCCTCTTCTGAGGTACCATAACGTGAACCATGCACTAGTGCGCTCTCTAAAAAACCATCTTTATTTAAAATTGTTAGGAATTCTACCTCATTCACAAAGTGATAGTGCACACCATTCTCTTCGCCCAGTCTTGGAGCACGGGTCGTATGTGAGATAGACAGCTTAATAGCTTTATCTTTTTCTAAAAGCGCTTTGACTAAGCTGGTTTTACCCGCGCCAGAAGCCGCAGTAATAATAAATAAGTTGCCAGCAGCCATGTAAAATCCGTTTAAGTACGGTTGGTCATTAAAGTTAATGAAATCATACCATTTTGCGATAGTAAATATTATTCAATATTTTGAATTTGTTCTCGCATTTGTTCAATGAGTACTTTTAATTCCATAGAAACTTGCGTTGTTTCTATGGAGACTGACTTTGAACCTAGGGTATTAGCTTCTCGATTCATTTCTTGCATTAAAAAATCTAAACGCTTACCAACTATGCCACCAGTTTCTAGTATGCGCTTTACTTCTTCTATATGTGAAATGAGCCTTGATAGCTCTTCATCAACATCCACTCGCTGTGTATACAGTACGATTTCTTGTTGAATACGTGCTTCATCAGCACTTTTACATGCCTCATTCAACTTTGTTGATAATTTTTCTTGGTAAGCTTTAACTAACTTAGGCAAAAGAGGTTTCACTTTTGACACTTGAGATTCTACGCTAGCTAAGCGCTCCAAAATCATTGCCTTTAACTTAATGCCTTCTCTAGCTCTCGCTTCAACCAAATCGTCGATTGACAAACTAACTAGGCCCTTTATATCTTGCTGTAATGTTTCCACATCTAATGCATTACTGACTATCACACCTGGTATTTTTAAAATATCTAATAGATTAACAGGCTGAGAATGCGAAAAGTGCTGCGAAACTTCATTGGCAGATGTAGCCACTTGCTTAACTACATTTTCGTCCACATTAATTTCTGCGCTTGACCTAATATCCTTAGCTAAGCTGAGCCGACAATCAATTTTCCCACGCCCTAGTCTAGCATTAAGTTGTTCACGAACCAGCGCTTCAAATTGACGACAATGATCATCTAATTTCAATTGAAGCTCTAAATAACGATGATTTACAGAGCGTATCTCAAGTTGCAAAACACCGTTAATAGTGTTGCTTTCTTGAGACGCATAAGCTGTCATGCTGTGTATCATAGGCTTTTTCTTAAAGTAATTAATGATAATTGTATCAAATGTATATGATTTTATGCGAGAATATCTGAGATTGATAATTATCTTGCTTTATAAATATACGCCTAATCAACGCACTGCTTAGGCAAACAAAAACTTTTTTAAATGGCCAACTCAAAAAATCAGACATTGCCTATCGGCTATATGCTGCAAGACTATATCATTACCCAAGTCTTAAGCACTGGCGGCTTTAGTTTTGTGTATCTCGCACAAGACCAGAATAATAATATTGTTGCCATTAAAGAATATATGCCAACAGGACTAGCGTTGCGCGAAGATGGTGCAACGGTAATGCTAGGTTCTGAAGACGATTCAGCTACATTTAAACATGGTCTGAAATGTTTTTTTGAAGAAGGTCTTGCACTCGCAAAAATTGACCATAAAAATATTGTCCGCGTCACCAACTTTTTCAGAGAAAATAATACTGTTTACATGGTCATGCATTACGAGCGTGGAAAATCATTGCAAGAATACATTCTTGGGCACGAAACGCCTGTGAGTGAAAGATTTGTACGGCGCGTATTTGGAGAATTACTCAACGGCCTGCGTGAAGTACATACACAAAAATTATTACACTTGGACATCAAACCAGCCAACGTTTATATCCGTCTTGACGGCTCACCTGTATTGCTTGACTTTGGCTCTGCCAGACAAACATTAACCCTAGTTCAGTCAAAATTATCGCCAAGCTATACGCCTGGTTTTGCACCACCAGAGCAATATTTTGAGAGACAAAAGCTAGGGCCTTGGAGCGATATTTACAGTGTAGGTGCGAGTATGTATTCTTGTCTGGCTAGATCGGCACCAATGTCATCGAACAAACGGATTGAAAAAGATTTTTTATTGCCTGCAATCAAATTGGGCAAAGGCATTTACAGTAACGAATTATTAACCATAATCGACCACTGTTTAAAATTAGATTATATGGAGAGGCCTCAAAGCGTTTTTTCTTTACAAAAAGAGTTATTAAGTGCTAATGCAAAAATGATTCCCTCTAAATCAAGCTTAAGAAAAAAAATTAAAGCAGTATTAACTAGACCGCTATAAAGCAATATGAAATTTACCATTTACCAAAATAGTCGCCAAGGGCCAAGGCCATACAATCAAGACAGACTGGCATATTCTTACAGCAAAGATGCTTTATTACTGGTGCTTGCAGATGGCATGGGTGGGCATAGCCATGGTGAAGTAGCCGCACAGCTAGCAGTAAAAACGTTAACCAACGCGTTTCAACGCTTAGCTGTGCCCATTTTAAACAGTCCAGCTAAGTTCCTAACTGATCATATTCAGCAAGTGCACGATATGATTGAAAATGTAACGCAAGAAGAAGAGTTTATAGACTCACCACGCACCACAATCGTTGCTGCAGTCATTCAGCGTGGCTATTTATATTGCGCACATGTAGGTGATTCACGCTTATATCATTTTCGTGCGGGACATTTGTTATTCCGTACTGAAGATCACTCCATCGTACAATCGCTATACAAAAAGGGTATGATTAGCAAAGAGGAAATGTCCACACACCCTTATAAACATAAAATTTATAATTGCGTCGGTGGTGAAGTAGCTCCGCAAATTGATCTTTCTGACAGAATTGAATTAGCTGAGGGTGATAGTATTTTACTTTGTAGCGATGGGTTATGGGGATTCATGACCGATCAAGAAATTAAAGAAACATTAACTCAAAGTGAATCGGTCGAAAAAGCCACTATTAAGATGCTAGATACTGCCGAATTTGCTGCCGACCAGCATGGCGATAATTTGAGTGCGATTACTGTGCTATGGGGCGATAAAGTGCATAGTGATAACACAGTTTCAACACAATTAATGCCTTTAGGTGAAACAACAACAATTATCAATACAGTCACCCAGCAAACAATTGATGGGGCCGATTTAAAAGGACTTTCTGATGATGATATTGAAAAAACAATTGCCGAAATTCAAGCTGCACTAATCAAAACACAGCAAAAAATTGGAATTTAAGCCGCAAGCTTTTCTGCATGATTTATAATTGACTTTTTACAAAAGCTAATAGTATGTCTATAAAAACTCTTCGCCCCAGCGCACGCATGAACAACCAAACGCGTTCGATAGAAATTATCCGTCACTATACTAAGCATGCTGAAGGCTCTGTGCTCATTAAATTTGGTGATACACATGTACTTTGCACTGCAAGTGTAGAGGAGCGTGTACCGCCGTTTTTAAAAGGCAAAGGTCAAGGCTGGGTAACTGCAGAATACGGTATGCTGCCTCGGTCTACTGGCAGTCGCATGCAAAGAGAAGCGGCTAAAGGCAAGCAGTCCGGCCGTACTCAAGAAATTCAACGATTGATTGGCCGCAGTTTAAGGGCTGTGATTGATTTAAAAAAACTGGGTGAACGCACCATACATTTTGATTGTGATGTGATTCAAGCAGATGGCGGCACACGCACTGCTAGCATCACCGGTGCCTATGTAGCAATGGTCGATGCGATAAATTACATCATAGAAAAAGGCTTATTACCACAATCACCTTTAACTGACTCAATTGGCGCAATCTCTGTGGGTGTCTACAAAGGTATGCCAGTGCTCGATTTGGATTATATTGAAGATTCTAACTGCGATACAGATATGAATGTCGTGATGACGGGTAAAGGTGGTTTTGTAGAAATACAAGGTACTGCCGAAGGTGAGCCTTTTGACCGAAAAATGATGGATGCTATGCTTGATTTAGCAGTATTAGGTATTGAACAATTAAGTATTAAACAAAAAGAAGTACTTAACGCATGAAATGAATCTACCATTTTCAAAACTAGTGATTGCAAGCGGCAACCAAGGTAAAATTCGTGAAATTAAACACATACTCACACCGTTTAATATTGAAATTATTCCTCAACAAGATCTAAACGTTCCTGAATGTGAAGAGCCTTTTTGCACATTCATTGAAAATGCACTAGCCAAAGCGCGCCATGCCAGCAAACTTACAGGCTTACCAGCGCTAGCTGACGACTCAGGTTTATGTGTTGATGCATTAGGAGGCGCACCCGGTGTGTTGTCTGCTCGATATGCAGCCGAAAAAAATAAATCACCATCAGATAAGCTCAATAATCAAAAACTGCTGGAAGTCTTAGCTAGTGAAAAAAATCGCCACGCACATTTTTACTGCCTGATGATATTAGTACGTCATGAAAATGACCCAGAACCATTAATTGTTGAGGGTCAATGGCATGGTGAAATTGTTAAGGACTACCGTGGCAATGATGGCTTTGGTTACGACCCGTTATTTTTGGATGCAAAAACAGATAAAACGGTGGCAGAATTACCATTAAAAATTAAAAGTCGTATTAGCCACCGCGGACAAGCAATGAGCAAATTATTGCATAAGTTAGAAAGGTTCAGTTATGTCTAGTAAATGGCCTTCGTGGTTACGTAATGATAATAGCGTAGTCTCATGCACTGAAAAAGTAAAAGTGATGGCAGAAAACTTTGATGAGATTAAACAAATCACCCAGGATGCTTTTGAAGATGGTTTGCTGATGGAGGTATCAGATAAGCAAATGCGTGATCAGTTACATGTATTAGTTGATGCTTTAACCAACCCTTACAAATAGAATAACTGCATTCCACACCATACTTTTATACTTTTCTTAAGTTAATAGTCTCTACACCATTATATTTACTAGGTGCACAATGACAACTATTGTTGCATATGCAAATGATTGCTACCCGGATGATCACGATAAAGAGCATTGCGAAGAGCATTAATTTTTAAGGACGGTCATTTTCTAAATTTATCAACCTTAAGAATCACTTTAAAACAAAAAATCACTATCAATCTCTTCGAAACAACCGTTCTTTAGGGGGTAAAATACTTGCAATTCTTGCAATTGTTAATTATATGATCCCAATTTACCCCGCCAATACTATCCCGACCAGCGCAATTAATACCGAGGCACCCTTAACTGGTAGTCTTACGATATCTGGTTTGAAAAATCCGCCACCACTATCACTTTATATTCATATTCCTTGGTGTGTGCGTAAATGCCCCTACTGTGATTTTAATTCACATGAATTAAAATCAGATATTCCCGAGGCTGCTTATGTCGACGCGCTGATTACTGATTTAGAAGAAGCTACACCACTGATATGGGGTCGGAAAATTCACAGTGTGTTTTTTGGTGGAGGTACTCCTAGTTTATTTTCAGCCGAAGCAATTGATAAGATTTTGAGTCATGTGCGCATGCTTACCTCTTTAGAATATGATGCTGAAATTACTTTAGAGGCTAATCCTGGCACCATCGATACAACACACTTTAGTGGTTATAAAGAAGCTGGTGTCAATCGGGTTTCGATTGGCATTCAAAGCTTTAATAGCCAATATTTAAAAGCCTTAGGTCGCATTCATAATGCTGATCAAGCACGGCAAGCAGCTGATTTAGCGTTAAAAACATTTGATTCGGTAAACTTAGATGTAATGTACGCTTTACCGAATCAGAGTCTCAATGATGCATTGAAAGATGTAGAAGCAGCATGTTCACTTAACCCGGCACATTTATCTTTTTATCATCTCACTTTAGAACCCAATACACCATTTCATCGCAATCCACCGAACCTGCCAGACAATGACGCTAGTGCAACTATGCAAGAAAAAATTGAAGAAAAGTTAGCGCTCCATGGCTACGAGCATTATGAAACCTCAGGATTTTCGAAAATAGGCAGTCAATGTAAACACAATCTTAATTATTGGTCATTTGGTGACTATTTAGGCATTGGCGCTGGCGCACATTCCAAACTCAGTTTTCACAATAAAATCATTCGACAAAGCCGACACAAGCATCCGAAACGTTATATGGAACATGTACAGCAAAGAAAAGCAGTCGATAAGGAATGGCAGATTACTAAAGATGAGCTTGGCTTTGAGTTTATGATGAACGCACTCAGGCTTATAAATGGTGTTGAAATCGGCCTTTTCGAGCAGCGCACTGGCTTACCTATTCATACAATAAGTGAGCTTTTAAAAGAAGCTGAAAATAAGGGCTTAGTTGAAAAAGACTTAGGGAGACTTAGGCCTACACTGCAAGGCCAGCGTTATTTAAATGATTTATTAACTCTATTTTTAAAATGAACGTCTTCGTTTAAATACTTTTAACCAGAATCTTTAGTATCTCAAAAGTTAGCACGCATTTCTACAACATCAATTAACAGTAAAACTTCCTCAACCACTGCTTGAGAAAACCCAACCCGCTCACCGTTTCTATTATTGCTAATCAGACTTTTTAAGTAATCTCTAGCAGTATCTGCCGGCCACTCTTGAGTAAGCCTTTGTATGACATGTGGAAACTCTTCTAAATTCTCAGGAATTACAATTTGCGCTTCAGCATGCACTTTCCATACTGGCGTCATTACATTGAAAGTTTTATTTAATTCAAGTGATAACCTTTCAAATTGTTTTTTTTCATTATTAGCTTTCAGTAAAGACAACAAATATAACCATATACTGATATCAACTTCAGGCTTAGACCTAACAGCCCATTTCAAATGTGAGATTGCCTCATTTATTTGATTATTCCGTACAAATGCTTTGGCTTTATTCAACATGGAGCGTTCTTCACGGTCTTCTACAATTGTATCTAGCTCGCTAGTTGTGTCAAAGGAAGAACTCTCTAATTCTTGTTTAGAACCATTACTCGCTAAATTGAAACTGGTTAACGTTTCATTGCTATTCCTAAATGCAGTCGATATTTGTGATTTATTTTGTTTGCTTTTTTTGAATACATAAATTACCAATACTATCAATAAAGCCAAAGCTAATAGACTTAACCAAAGCCATTTATTCGTTTGGTTAAAGAAACCTAGTATTGTATTTTTGCTCTTAGTAAATAAGTCAAACTTGCTTGAATTACTGTTTGGTGCATCAGCTTTGTATAATTCACTTTTAGTTAAATCAATGCTAGTTTTTTCTGCTGTTGATTGATTAGATATGTCTTTTTGTAAATTCTTCAACTTCTTAGGTTGTGTTTTAAGTTGCGCATTATTAGCAACAGATGCTTTTAACGTATTTTCAAAAACCAGTCTCAACTCACCTAATGTATTGAGTAAAGATTTTAATTTTCTATTCAGTTTAGCTAACTCTTTTTTTAAGAACTCATTCCTGAAGACTAAATCATAATATTCTTTGTATAAATTCTCAGGAACCTGCTCGACAGTTGATTTAATGTTGTAACTTAACTTAAGGGTTTCTTGTTTTTTTGTTTTTCTAATTGATTTATTTCTGACCAAAAGTGAATTTATTGTCGGCACGACAAGGTTTGTTGGCGCTGTAAAACGCTCAGTTACATTCAAACTAGGGAGGCTGCTTACATTTAATCGCTGTGTCTCGATGATAAAGGCTTGCTGGTGTGGTTTGCTCTTGGGATAAAACTTAGTTGCTAAGTCTTGAAGACTTTCGCCTGGCAACATCGGCCAGACCATACTATTTTTTTGGTCACCGGCTTGACGCAATGAAAGAGATTCATCAGCAATCGCATTAGCAGTAAATGCGAGTCCAAGAACAAATATAAAATATAGACCTGTTTTTAACAAAAAATTTTCTCGTTCGTTTAAATAGCCGACCTTGCTCTTTTAACAGCTTCTTTAACTTGGCTGGGCGCAGTGCCGCCAATGTGATTTCGGCTAGCAACAGACCCCTCTAATGTTAAAACAGAAAAAACATCTTCAGTAATTAAATTTGTAAATTTCTGTAACTCTGCTAATGAAAGTTCAGATAAATCGCAAGCCTTTTCAACTGCATGTTTAACCGCTAAAGCGACTACCTCATGTGCATCTCTGAAAGGTAAACCTTTTTTTGCCAAATAATCTGCTAGGTCAGTAGCAGTAGCATAGCCTTCAAAAGCAGCTTGCCGCATATTCGGTTTATTGACGGTAATACCACGCATCATATCTGCATAAATTTCTAGTGTAACTAGTATAGTGTCAGCAGTATCAAACAATGGCTCTTTATCTTCTTGATTATCTTTGTTGTAAGCAAGCGGCTGGCCTTTCATTAAAGTCAACAAGGCAACTAAATGACCGTTTACACGGCCAGTTTTACCCCTTACTAACTCTGGTACATCAGGGTTTTTCTTTTGCGGCATAATACTAGAACCGGTACAAAAACGATCGGCAATATCAATAAAAGCGAAACGTGGTGACGCCCACACAATTAACTCTTCAGAAAAACGTGAAAGATGCGTCATTAGTAACGCACTAGCCGCAGTAAACTCAATGGCAAAATCTCTATCAGACACAGCATCGAGTGAGTTCTCACATAGGCCATCAAAGCCCAATAGTTTAGCGACCATGTCACGGTCAATTGGAAAGCTTGTGCCCGCAAGTGCTGCGACACCCAGCGGCAATTGATTAAGCCTTTTTCTACAATCAGCAAAGCGTGTTGCGTCACGCTTTAGCATTTCATAATAGGCCAGTAAGTGATGACCAAAAGTGACAGGCTGCGCCACTTGCAAGTGTGTAAAGCCCGGCATAATGGTATCGGTATGCTGCTCAGCCAAATCTAAAAGGCTCAATTGCAATTGCTTAATCGCATTTAATACATCATCGCAAACTGCGCGGAGCCATAAACGAACATCCGTTGAAACCTGATCGTTTCTGCTGCGACCTGTATGTAAGCGCTTACCTGCATCACCTATTTTATCTGTAAGGCCTTTTTCAATATTCAAATGTACATCTTCTAAATCTAGTAGCCATTCAAATTCACCAGTTCTAATTTCTGCAAGGACTTCAGCCAAACCTTTTTCAATACTAGATAAATCATCTGTTGAAATAATTTTTTGCGCGGCTAACATTTGCGCATGCGCTAATGAGCCTTGAATATCAACTTCTGCCAAGCGTTTATCAAAATCGACTGAAGCGGTATATCGCTTCACTAATTCTGCGACAGGCTCATTAAACCGACCGGACCATGCCTGTGTTTTACTATTAAGTGATGATTTTTTTGTTTGTTTTTGCAAAGTAGGCTGCTTTTATAGAATATGTTATTGAAAAGTAATTAAAGTTGTTTATGAATAATACGCTTAGATGTAGTATTTACATACATTTTAACCTAGAACGCATTGTGCGTAAAAATAGTCGCTTACCCAATTTACATAATTTAGGCATACAACTTCGCATTTTGCTGCTTGTGAATTTACTGTGCGTGCTCGCTACTATATGGCAAGCGGACCAAAATAGTAAGTTACTGGCTATTTTAAGTGAAATATCAGCTGTCGCTCAGCCGATACTACTATTGAGCATGCTATCCTTATATGGCCTCTACCCATTGTTAAAAAAACTCAACTATTGGATTGCAGCCACATCAATTTTTATTATCACAATAATTATTGCAACTACGGTAGTAATGCTAATCACTCACTACTTCTCATTTGAACCTATATTTATTCCTTATCGTATTATTGCGTTAACTTTCATTATTAGCGCCATAGTTTTATATTATTTCCATATGCAAATGCGTGCGTACTCACCCGCAATTGCCGAGGCTAGGTTACAAGCACTACAAGCGCGCATTCGTCCGCATTTTTTGTTTAATAGTATTAACGCAGTGCTATCGTTAATTCGTAGCCAACCCAAACGAGCAGAAACTGCACTTGAAGATATGGCTGACTTATTTAGGGTGCTGATGGCTGAAAATCGTGAGCTAGTCCCTTTGGAAAAAGAAATTGCACTTTGTAAACAGTATTTAAATATTGAAAGTTTGCGTTTAGAAGACCGCCTCTCGATCAATTGGCAAACTGAACCAATGCCAGAAAATGCCTTAATTCCACCTTTAATTTTACAACCACTGATTGAAAATGCTGTTTATCACGGTATTGAACCGTTACCAGAAGGCGGTGAGATATTAGTTTCAATTGTAAACAAACGCCAAGAACTAACAATCAAGATTAGCAATCCCTACTCGCCAGGTAATAATCAACATAGTGGCAACAAAATGGCCCTTAAAAATATTAAAGAGCGTTTACAGCTACATTATGATTTAGAGTCTTCAATGTCGACTAAATCCAACAACAATCAATTCAGCGTAGTCATTCACATACCTTATAAGACTGGCTACATGGACAACATTAATTTAAATGACCGAAAAACTTAAAATTATTATTGCCGATGATGAAGCACCAGCACGTAATCGATTGCGTGATTTACTCAGAGATATAAATAATGTAACGATCGTTGGAGAAGCCAGAAACGGAAAGGAAGCGATTAATCTTGCGCTAGAAGAGCAAGTCGATTTGCTACTCCTTGATATTCGTATGCCATTGATGGATGGCATAGAAGCGGCCGAGCACACATTAAAATTTGAACACAAACCTAATATTATTTTTACTACGGCTTATGACGCTTATGCCATTAAAGCATTTGATATAAATGCTATTGATTATCTTCTCAAACCAATTCGGTTAGAACGCCTGCAAATTGCGAT
Organism: uncultured Methylophilaceae bacterium; assembly: GCA_964549145.1. Classification (GTDB taxonomy): domain Bacteria; phylum Pseudomonadota; class Gammaproteobacteria; order Burkholderiales; family Methylophilaceae. The sequence continues at coordinate 15,423 of CAZJUK010000005.1, read as the reverse complement.
TGATAAAGTACAAGCTTTACAACCGTCACAAATGGCCTCGCTTAAACCATTACATAGTGCACGAACACATCTCAGCATTCATGAACGCGGCCGGGTAATATTAATTCCGATTGAAGAGATTGTTTATTTACGCGCAGAGTTAAAATACGTGACAGTACGCACAAAAGCAAAAGAATACTTATTAGAAGAATCATTAACAAACTTAGAAACTGAATTTACAACAGTATTTTTACGACTACATCGTAACTGCTTGGTCGCCAGCACATTTATTGCTGGGTTTGAAAAGCGAACTGATGAAAAAAATGACACACAATGGCACACCTTGTTAAAAGTCGTGCCTGAAACAATTATTGTTAGCCGACGCCAACAACATCTTATAAAACAATTTTAGTTGTTTATTTATTTTTGTTGCTTAAATCATCAATCACTTTAGCAGCCCACTCTCTCCCACCCAAGCCAAAAGCCAATGATAATGCAAAAAATATTGCGCCAAATACAATCACGAATAACGAATGTATAAGCTGAACACCAATACCTAATTGTTCTAAGGCCACAAATAGCGCTAAAATTTGCACACCATATTCAACTGAAGTGCTCACCAGTAAAGCACGATCAAATTTAATACTATGCAACCAAGCAAATACTAATTTATTTATAAACCGTGCGAGTAACGTACCAAATATCATCACTAAAATCGCGACAATTATTCTTGGCAGGTAAGCAGTAAAGTCGCGTAACAAGTTAACAACTTCTGTCAGGCCTAAATAGTTTGCAGCGGTTGTGACAGACAAAATAATCACTAACCAATACATTACTTGGCTGATAATGCTGCTCAAAGTAACATTTGCACTGCCTGTGGTGATAAATGCTTCTAAACCTGACCTTTCAGCAAATTTGTCAAATTGAATTAACACTAAAAGTCGTTTAATAGCTGTTCTTATTAACTTTGCAAAAATCCAGCCAAGGAATAATACGACGATTACGACTAATAATTTTGGTATGAAATTGACTAATTGCACCCAAAATTGATTCATTGAATTAATAAAAACATCTAATTGATCTTGCATAGCGAACCTCCAAAATAATACTCATTACGCACCCAAATGAATAAGATTAACTGCTTTATAATTTATACTACAACCCCAATAAAGCGTTAGCTTACCTCAAATATCATCAAATCTTATAGTACTTTATACATGAGTCAAATAATTCATGGCCTATGCTAAAATTGGATTTATGAGCGATTCAACTAACAACAGCACAAACCTACACCAACCTACAAAGCTTGTGATTGCCTCGCGTGAGAGTGCACTTGCTATGTGGCAAGCCAAGCATATTCAATCAAGATTGCAACACTTATACCCTCACTGTGATGTGCAAATTCTAGGCATGACCACGCAAGGTGATCAAATTTTAGACAAACCACTCGCACTTATTGGTGGCAAAGGCCTATTCATTAAAGAACTTGAAACAGCAATACTCAATGGCCATGCTGACTTAGCTGTACATAGCATGAAGGATGTACCCATGAATATGCCAGCAGGATTTACCCTAGTGGCAACAGGAGAACGCGAAAACCCATTTGATGCATTTGTATCGAATGAATATAAATCATTAGAGGATTTGCCATCTGGCAGCATCGTTGGCACTTCTAGTTTACGGCGCCAAAGCCAAATTCAAGCGCGCTTCCCAACTTTAAAAATTGAATCATTACGTGGCAATGTGCAAACGCGTTTACGCAAACTAGATGAAGGCCAGTATGCAGCTATTATTCTCGCTGCGGCAGGTTTAATCCGTCTAGACCTTGGCGACAGAATTAGTAGCTTTATCTCGGTAGATGATAGCATCCCTGCAGTTGGTCAAGGCGCTTTAGGAATAGAAATAAAAACAGACCGCACTGACTTAATTAATGTACTCGCTCCACTAAACCATAAAGCCACACAACTTTGTATTGAAGCTGAACGTGGTTTCAGCCGTGCACTTGCAGGCAGTTGTACTGTTCCATTGGGTGCATATGCGACCATTCAAAATAAAAGTACACGAAACGACAGCACAAAAAATAACATAATCAGTATTACAGGTTTTGTTGCCAGTGTTGATGGCACGCAAATGTTACGTAAAACCATGGTTGGAAATGTAAATAATGCTAATAACGCGGAGCAAATCGGTATAAATTTAGCTAAAGAATTAGTTAGCTTGGGAGCGGATAAAATTTTGGCTGCGCTTGATGGACACAAATAAATTTCTATTGGGCTTAAGCATTGCCATTACTCGTCCAGTTAAACAAGCAACTCAGTTGACCAAGCTAATTGAAGAAGTTGGTGGAAATGTTATCTCGTTTCCATTGGTTGAAATTGCACCACTAATTGACTACACCCAATTCGAACAAGTGATTGCCAATATTAATACCTATGACTGGGCCATTTTTATTAGTAGTAACGCCGTACAAAATGGCATGCCACGCCTATTAAACAATGGGATTCACAAGCAATTAAAGTTTGCAGCTATTGGTCCTGTCACTGAAAAAGCACTCAGTGAATTTGGTGTGAATGAAGTGCGTAGGCCTAAACATCGTTTCGATAGTGAGTCTTTACTTTTGTTGCCTGAAATGCATGATATGAAAGACAAAAAGGTGATGATAGTGCGCGGTATTGGTGGACGTGACGTATTAGCTAACACTTTAAAAAGTCGAGGAGCCCAAGTTACTTTTGCAGAATGTTATCAACGCATCAATCCACAACAAGATTGCAAAGCATTAGCGCAATATTGGCAACAACAAAAACTATATGGCGTTGTAATTACCAGTAGTGAAGCCATGAGATACTACTTAAACTTATCTAGAAATTCAGACTGGATTCAACAATGTCCGGTTTTTGTAAATCATGCTCGTATTGCTGAAGAAGCGCTTAATACAAAATTACAAATCCACGTAGCCGGAACAGCAGGAGATCAGTCGATGATGGATAATATAAAAACTTATGTCATGTCGAAGGTGTAGCAAAAGTAAACGCATCACTAAAGAATTCATCTGCATCTAAGCCTTGCGCCAAAAATACTTTTTGTGTGTCATCAACCATATTTGGCAATCCACATACATAAGCTTGATAGCCGCTCAAATCTGAAATATCCTCTGACACCGCTTTTTGCACATATCCTGTTTTGCCTTGCCAACCGACGTTTGGTTTTGAAAGCACAGGGATATAAGAAAATTGTGGTACATTTTTCATCCAGCGTTGGCACAAATCATCCATATACAAACTTTCTAGCGTACGCCCACCCCAATAAAGTGTCATTGGCCGCTCAATACCAGAATAAAGCATATGTTCAATGATCCCTTTAATTGGTGCAAAACCAGTTCCTGTAGCTGCAAAAATAATTGGTTTGTTAGATTCTTCACGTAGATAAAAACTACCGAACGGTGCTTCAATCCGCATAATAGCTTTTTCTTTTAGCTCATTAAAAACGTGCTGAGTAAACGCACCACTATCTACTAAACGTAAATGCAGCTCTATGCCTGCTTCAGTATGCGGTGCGCTGGCAATAGAAAACGCACGACGCTTACCTTCTTTAAGAATAAATTCAATGTACTGTCCTGCCTGAAACTGTAAGCGCTCACTACTCGGTAATTGCAAGTATAAAGCCATGACATCCTCTGCTAGCTTTTCTTTTTTCAACACTCTAACTGGCAAAATGCGTGGCTTAACGCCAGTAAAAGTATCAATAACTCTTGCGTCTATGACTAAATCTTCTAATGGTCTAGCACTACAAAAAAGTGCATTACCATTAGCTAATTCAGCCTCTGTCATAGCGTCGCCTTGATAATTATCATGCATGACTTTACCTGATACAAGCTTACCTTTACATTTACCACAAGTTCCATTTCGACAACCATAAGGCAACATAATGCCATGCTTTATAGCTCCTTCTAATATGGTTTGGCTAGGCTTAACTTCAAATGTTTGATCTGTGGACTGAATGATTACTTTGGTCATGATTATTTTTCAGGATTATCTTCTTGAATTTCTGTATATTCGCCTTCAATGACATCATCATTGGCCGCATTGCTTCGCTCTTTACCAAAACGTGTTCCAAAATCAGCTTCATATTCTGGCTGATCTGTTTCGCCTGCACTAGCGTCCGTATCTACTTTAGCTTGTTGAATTGGTATCAGTAATAATATAACTGCAATCACATCAGTGATAACGCCTGGAACTAGTAGCAAAAATCCAGCAAACATATTACGCGCAGAACCCAGTATTGCTTTCATTGGATTGCCGCTTGCTCTAAGATTTTGCATCATTTTACCTGAGATTAATTGCTTTTCATCACGTATTAGTTGTAAGCCTAAGTAACCTACCACGACTAAATAAACAATAACCCACCAGCCATACCGTTGGCCTAATAATATTAATAAGTATATTTCTAAAAGTGGAAAAGCGAGTAAAATTAAGCCAATTAAAAAACGCATGTTATCGAACTTCCTGAATTGTTTGTTCTCAATCTAGATGGTGACTTGCAAGACAAATTACAATATTAAGGTACAAATTACCTTTTATTAGGATAACAATGTTAAAACGTTTTTCATATGTAATATTTTTACTAAGTATGTTTTTGCCACTCATGTGGCAGTCTGTACATGCCGAAAATACAGGTAGTAGTAGTAGCTTATTCACAGAAACTACTGAAGATGAATTTTTACATCCAGACATTGCCTTTAAATTAGAAATAAACGCACTAGAGGATGGTCTTTTAGCCGCTGACTTTTTAGTCGAACCTGGCTATTATTTATATAAAGATCGTATTAAGTTTACGATTGCAGAAGGTAGCGAAGGCGGTATTGTTAATGTGTCTTTACCTGACGGTGATATTAAAGATGACCCTAACTTTGGTGTTTCTGAGGTTTATCATCATGACTTTGTCGCTAAAATAGCTATATCAAGTGTATTAAAAAATATCACTGTGAATGCTCGTTATCAAGGCTGCAGCGAAAAAGGTTTGTGCTACGCCCCACAAAATAAAACATTTAATCTTATACTCAGTGGAAACTATGGCGAGACCAGCACCACAAACTTAAATACTAAAAATATAGTCGACAGCTCAGCTACTAGTTCAAATGATGACCAAGCTACGACATTATTAAAAGGTGGCAAGCTTTGGTTGATAGCCGCAGGATTTTTTGGTTTTGGCTTATTACTAGCGTTAACACCTTGCGTGTTACCAATGATCCCTATTCTTTCAGGTATTATCGTCGGCGATGCAAAATCGCATGATCATGCAACAAGCAGACTACATAGCTTTAATCTTTCATTAGCCTATGTACTGGGTATGGCGATGAGCTATACGATTGCAGGCATTGTAGCTGGCTTGTCTGGCCAATTGCTCAGCAACACATTACAAAACCCTTGGGTATTAGGCTCTACTGCGCTGATCTTCGTTGTATTGTCATTTTCAATGTTCGGTTTTTATGAATTAAGACTGCCACAAAGCATTGAAAACCGTATGATTAACACAACCAATAAACTCAAAGGTGGACAATTTATTGGCGTATTTATTATGGGTGTAATTTCAGCCCTCATCGTCAGTCCATGCGTTGCAGCGCCACTAGCAGGCGCGCTTATTTATATTAGCCAAACTCACGACGTATTGCTCGGTGGCATCGCACTTTTTTCTTTGTCTATTGGTATGGGTGTCCCCTTATTACTTATTGGCGCTTCTGCTGGGCATGTACTGCCAAAAGCAGGCACTTGGATGACTGCAGTGCGTAACGCATTTGGTGTACTCATGCTAGCCGTCGCTATTTATATGATATCGCCCGTAATACCTGCAAGCGCTTCAATGACACTTTGGGCGGCTTTATTAATTATTCCTGCAATGTATTTACATGCTTTAGATAACTTACCGTTAGATAGCATCACAGGTAGGTCACACCCTTGGATGCGCTTTTGGAAAGGTATAGGTATTATATTGTTAGTGGTGGGCGTAAGTATTTTAATTGGCGCTATTTCTGGTGCAAAATCACCTTTACAGCCACTGGCAGGTATTCTTGCTAATAATCAGCAAGTCGAAAACAATAAACTTGCATTTGATCGTGTTAAAAACATCACTGAATTAAATGCGCGAGTCAATGCCGCCAAGGGTAAAATTGTCATGTTAGATTTTTATGCAGACTGGTGTATATCTTGCAAAGAAATGGAACAATTTACTTTTAGTGATAACCGCGTGCAAGCTTCGCTAAATAATGCTGTGCTTCTAAAGGCTGACGTGACTGATAACACCCCTGAAGATCTTGCACTATTGAAACGTTTTAATTTATTTGGTCCGCCTGGGATTATATTTTTTAATCGGTCTGGCCAAGAGATTAAACCCATTAGAGTTATTGGATTTAAAAAAGCAGATAGCTTTTTGAAAATAGTGAATAAAGTAAATGCATTAAAAGCGGATGAATGTAATCCTACCGTTGTTTGTTAAATCCCTCATTTGTTAAATTAAAGTATAAATATGCTCAATAAACTCATTTCAAAACTTATATCACCACTTGGTTCTATCATATTAATTATTTGTATTGGCTTGGCCACAAAGCATTACCTTTCAAGCAAGCCTATTATAGAAAGCACAAACAATGCATCGACACAAGCCTTATTTGCAGCTGAATTTCCTGATGAAAATGGTCAAATGCAATCAATTAGCCAATGGCAAGGTAAAATTATCGTGTTGAATTTTTGGGCTACTTGGTGCCCACCCTGTCGAGAAGAAATGCCAGAGTTATCAGCATTAAACAGCGAATATAATAATAAAAATGTGATTGTTCTTGGTATTGCAATTGATGAAATACCTTTAATTAAAGAATTCACAGAAGAAACACCCGTTAGTTACCCGTTACTTGCTGCAGAAAACGGCGGCATGGAATTAGGCGCAAGCCTAGGTAACAATAAAGGGGTGCTGCCGTATACATTAATTATTAAGCCAGACGGCAGTGTAGCAAAGACTTATTTTGGAAGAATCACTAAGCCGTTATTAGAAGAAACAATAAAAACATTGCTCTAGTAAGTTAATAAGCAGTTCTGCTGCTGATATCAAACTTGGATTAAGTCGTTAAAGTTTGATATTCGATAAGTTCGCCTATTTTCAGTGAATGTGCTGGACAAAATTAGTTAACTTCGGCAAAATCTCAGTCTTATGTTTAAACAAACTACTTCTATTGATTAATTTAAAATGGTAAAACAATCTATTTTAGTCATACACGGCCCGAATCTTAATCTGCTTGGCGTACGAGAACCAGAGCATTATGGGCATTTAACGCTTGCTGATATTGATCAGCAATTAAGTGCAACAGCAAATAATGCAGGACTGACACTTGAGTGCTTTCAAAGTAACGCAGAAGCAGAAATCGTAACAAAAATTCAAACACTTGCAACTAATGTTGATGCGAAAGTTGATTTCATTATTATCAATCCTGCTGCATTCACACATACTTCTATTTCGATTCGCGATGCAATTTCAGCAGTCAACATTCCTTTTATAGAAGTGCATTTGTCTAATGTGTTCTCGCGTGAAGAATTTAGACATCATTCTTATTTCAGTGATATTGCTGTTGGCGTCATTAGTGGCTTAGGGGCTGATGGGTACGAAGCCGCATTACAGTATGCGATTAAACAACTTAAATAATTAAAATAATAAATTAGCTTATTTTTAGGGGTCATTATGGATTTACGTAAATTAAAGAAATTGATTGATTTGGTTGAAGAGTCTGGAATTTCTGAACTCGAACTGACTGAAGGCGAAGAAAAGGTACGTATAAGTAGAGCCGTAGCGCAAACTGCAGCGCCTGTTCCACAATATATAACAGCACCTCAACATGCGGCACCTGCTTCAGCCGCACCATTGGCGACAGCAACTGAATCTGCAGAAGAAGTCATTGATGGTCATGTGGTCACATCTCCTATGGTAGGCACTTTTTATCGATCATCATCACCTGAATCAAGCTCATTTGTAGAAATTGGTGCGAACGTAGCGGTAGGCGATACAATTTGTATTATTGAAGCCATGAAATTGCTCAATGAAATTGAAAGTGACCATGAAGGTGTAATTAAAAAAATACTTGTTGAAAATGGCCAGCCAGTTGAATATGGCGAACCTTTATTTGTGATCGGTTAATAAATATGTTTGAAAAAATTCTTATCGCAAACCGTGGTGAAATTGCCTTACGTGTGCAAAGAGCGTGTCGCGAGCTTGGTATCAAAACTGTCGCGGTTCATTCAGAAGCAGACAAAGAGGCAAAATACGTTAAATTAGCAGATGAGTCTGTTTGCATTGGGCCTGCTTCATCTGCTCAAAGTTACTTGAATATTCCTGCAGTAATAAGTGCCGCAGAAGTCACTGATGCGCAAGCTATTCACCCAGGTTATGGGTTTTTGTCTGAAAATGCAGACTTTGCTGAACGGGTAGAAGAAAGTGGTTTTGTATTTATCGGCCCACGTGCCGAAACCATTCGTTTAATGGGTGATAAAGTTTCAGCTAAAGATGCAATGAGAAAGGCAGGTATCCCATGCGTGCCTGGCTCTGAAGGCGCGTTATCTGAAGATCCAGCTGAGCTAATTAGCCTTGCTAAGAGAGTTGGGTATCCAGTCATTATTAAAGCTGCTGGTGGTGGTGGTGGTCGCGGTATGCGTGTCGTACATACTGAAGCTGCATTAGTTAATGCAGTCAATATGACCAAAGCTGAAGCGCAAGCCTTTTTTGGCAACCCTGTTGTATATATGGAAAAGTATTTAGAAAAACCACGCCATATTGAAATCCAAATATTAGCAGATCAGCATGGTAATGCCGTTTATTTAGGTGATCGTGATTGTTCGATGCAACGGCGCCATCAAAAAGTCATTGAAGAAGCGCCTTCCCCACTCCTAGACCCAAAAATTCGCAATAAAATTGGCGAGCGTTGTGCTGAAGCTTGTAGAAAAATTAAATACCGTGGCGCAGGTACGTTTGAGTTTTTATACGAAAATGGTGAATTCTTTTTTATTGAAATGAACACACGTATACAAGTCGAACATACTGTTACTGAACTCATTACCGGTATAGATTTAGTACAACAACAAATTTTTGTAGCAGCTGGTGAAAAGCTAAAATTCCGTCAAAAAGATATCACCCTCACTGGACACGCTATCGAGTGCCGTATTAATGCTGAAGATCCATATACTTTTGTGCCATCTCCAGGAAAAATTCAAACATTCCATATGCCTGGTGGACCAGGTGTGCGTATTGATACTCATGCATTTTCTGGTTACACCGTTTCACCTCATTACGATTCAATGATTTGTAAATTAATAACTTACGGCATCACGCGTGATCAAGCGATTGCAAGAATGCGTATTGCTTTATCTGAAATGATGGTCGTAGGCATTAAAACTAATGTGCCACTGCATGCTGATTTAATGGCAGATGCTGCTTTTCATATTGGTGGAACAAGTATTCATTATTTAGAAGAAAAATTAGGTATTTCTAACAAATAAAGTGGCTTGGATTTTACTCAAAATACAAGCAGATAATCAAAACGCAGAGTCGATTAGTGATGCCATGATGGAATTAGGCGCATTATCCGTAAGCATAGAAGATGCACACGCAGAAACTGCAAACGAAGAAGCTATATTTGGTGAGCCTGGCGACTCGCCACCAGGCGTTTGGCAGCAAAGCTTGGTCACAGCTATGTTAGACAAGTCCACAAATATAGATGATTTTCTGCAAAAGATTCAAACATCTATCGCAATTACCGAACTGAAATTATCAGAACTGAAATACAGTACGGAAGTGATTGAAGACCAAGACTGGGTTCGAGCAACCCAAGCGCAGTTTGAGCCCATTAGCATTACTGATCAGTTATGGATCGTGCCAACTTGGCATGACGCGCCAAAACAAGATGCAATTAATATTGCCCTAGATCCTGGCTTAGCATTTGGCACCGGCAGTCATCCAACCACACACCTTTGTTTGGAATGGCTGACCGAACAAGACGATTTAAACCAAGTATTAGACTATGGCTCTGGCTCAGGTATATTAGCGATTGCTGCCAAAAAACTAGGTGCAACTAAGGTTGTGGGTGTTGATATTGATGAACAGGCCATTTTAGCTGGTCAATATAACGCTGAACAAAATAAAGTAGATATTACTTTTTTTAATGCAGAGGATTACGCGCACCAAACATTTGACATCGTTGTAGCTAACATACTTTCTAGTGCGCTTATGGTGCTTGCGCCTGCAATAGCAAAGTATTGCAAAACTGGTGCTAAGGTTGCATTGTCAGGTATATTAGCAGAACAATCAGATGCACTAATTAAGAGATATAGTGAATGGTTTACAATGAACATACCTAAGCAAAAAGACGCATGGATACTGTTAACTGGCACTAAAAAATGAATTACATAACCTCTTGCCCAAAATGTGAAACACAATTTTTACTTACCGATGAAGATATAAAAGCTTATCGTGGCAAAGTACGATGCGGCAATTGTGAGCATGTTTTTAATGCAAAAAACCGTGTCACTGAAGTCCCAGAAAATGTATCTAACCCTGAAGAGTATCAAGCGAGTGTAGAACAAGCTGACCAAGAAATAGAAGAGACTATCAGTCAAGAAGCTATCGAAGCAGAAAAAGTGGTTAATGTTGAAGAAGCAGGCAGTATTACAGTTCAACCCGAAGTTGATGAACCTATACAAGAAGCACAGCTTCCCGCAGTGGTTGAATATACAGTGGTTGAAGAGCCAGAATTTTTACAACAAAAAATAAAAGTTAAACGCAGTAAAACTTGGCCAGCAATATTGAGTTTACTTCTACTTATTTTAATATGCCTTCAAACGATTTACTATATGCGCACAGAAATCGCGGCATATTATCCTCAATTTAAACCGTTACTTGTGAAAGCTTGTAAGCAACTTAATTGCAAAGTCAACTTACCTAAAAATCTTAGTCTAATCACTATTGGCGATTCAGATATGCAAGAAGATGAAAGTTATGAATCTGTAATTAAGTTTGAAAGTACGGTTATAAACACAGCAAGATACGCACAAGCCTATCCAAATATTAAACTCACATTAACTAACACTAAAGATAGAGCAGTAATTGAGAAAATATTTGCGCCAAAACAATACCTAGACAAAGGTACTATAATTGCAAATGGAATTGCAGCAAGGCAAGAAATAAGAATTAAACTGTCATTACTTGTGACAGAGGCAGCGGTTGCAGGTTATAGAATTCAACTTGCATATTAATATGGGGGTTTCAGCTTAAATAGGTTTAACCTAATGATTTTCATTAGGTGAGTTTAGTAAGAATACATATAGCCAACAATTTGTAAGTACGTACAATAAGTACCAAGTTATCAAATTAAACCATTAGGAGAATTATTATGTGGACTACACCAGCAGCTACAGAAATGCGTTTCGGCTTTGAAGTAACAATGTACGTAATGAACAAGTAAGCTTTATGCTTATGCAAAAAAGGCGCTTATAGCGCCTTTTTTAATGTCCGTAACAAACCTAAATTTGCGGCAGCATGTATTCTGCATTAATCAATTTAATTGATTCTGAAATTTTTTCTACTGCTTGCAACCGCACAAAACTCTTACGCCAGGCAATTGCAATCCTTCGTTTAGGCACAGGGTTAGAAAATGAAATCACATTAATTAATGCATTACTGTAACGGTCTGAAGTGGCGGAGCGCGGCATCACCGTAATGCCTAAATTTGAAGCAACCATATTACGAATCGTCTCTAAAGAATTACCTTGCAGCACCTCTCCCTTACGAGAAAGTTCAGGGCAAGCTTGCGTCACTTGATTACTAAAACAATGTCCGCTATTTAATAGCAACACTTTCTCAGTGGATAATTCATCAGGGTTAATCTGCTCTCTGGACGACCAATGATGATTTTTAGGGATCACTACTGCAAATTCTTCGTCATACAAAGGCATTACTTCTATACTTGGAACGTCAAAGGGTAATGCAATAATTGCCGCATCAATCACACCATTGCGTAATTGTGTTTCTAGGTTTTCTGTTAAATTTTCTTCAATTTCTAATGGCATATCCGGCGCAGTTTTACGCAAAATTGGAATTACTTCTGGCAACAGATAAGGGCCGACAGAATGAATCATGCCTAGTTTAAACAGACCGTCTAGCTGATTAGAACCCAACTTTGCCGTTTCTTTTAATCTTGAGGCTTGCTCAAGTATTGCGTTGGCTTGCGTGACTATTTTTTCGCCGATTTCTGTTAACTTTACTTCCGTTCTGCTGCGTTCAAAAATCATGACGCCCAATTCTTGCTCTAATTTTTTAATACCCAAACTCAAAGCAGGTTGCGTGACAAAACATTTTTCTGCAGCACGTCTAAAATTGAGCTCTTGCGCCACAGCCACAATAAATTTAAATTCAATTAATGTCATATGATGTTCTTGATATTGCAATAATAATCACTTTACTATGATAAATAAAACTTATCAACAGTATAAAAACTTACAATTATGCAAATAATAAGTCTAGGCCTATATTAGTAGCCATGCACTAATAAAGACTAGAGAGAAACAAATGTAAAATTATTTATTTAACCAAATAAACCCATTGCTGATAGAAGCTTTAGCGGTTTATGGCGCAACACATTAAAGTGGTTGAGGTGGTTTATTTCTTTACATGAATTTAATTTTTAAAAATAACTCAAGGGGAACGCAATGACAACAGAATTAAAATGCCCATTCACTGGCGATAAGGTTAATCAGACAACTGTTTCAGGTGGTAGAAATAATAGTGACTGGTGGCCCGAACAACTAAATCTCAAAATTTTACATCAACAATCTCAGCTATCAAATCCGATGGATGAATCGTTTAACTATAAAGACGCATTTAATAGCCTAGATTTAGATGCTGTTGTGCAAGACCTAAACACGCTTATGACAGACTCACAAAATTGGTGGCCAGCGGATTATGGTCATTATGGCCCCTTCTTTGTTCGTATGGCATGGCATGCAGCAGGTACTTATCGTGTCTATGACGGTCGTGGTGGTTCAGGCACTGGCAATCAACGATTCGCACCTTTAAATAGTTGGCCAGATAATGGAAATCTAGATAAGGCGCGACGTTTACTATGGCCAATTAAGCAAAAATATGGCAATAAATTATCTTGGGCAGATCTTATTGTGCTTACAGGAAATGTCGCATTAGAATCAATGGGATTAAAAACCTTTGGTTTTGCTGGCGGCCGTGAAGACATCTGGGAACCAGAAGAAGATATCGACTGGGGCCCAGAAGCAACCTGGTTAGGCGATGAGCGCTATAAAGGTGATCGAGAACTAGCTAATCCATTAGGCGCTGTACAGATGGGGTTAATCTATGTAAACCCTGAAGGGCCAAATGGCAACCCAGACCCAGTGGCTTCAGCGCATGATATTCGTGAAACTTTTGAACGTATGGCAATGAATGATGAAGAAACAGTTGCATTAGTAGCTGGCGGCCATACTTTTGGTAAGTGTCATGGTGCTGTACCAGAGAGTAATTTAGGTAGAGAGCCAGGAGCTGCGCCAATAGAAGAACAGGGTTTTGGATGGATAAACACTGCTGGCACTGGTCATGGTGTGGATACAACAACAAGTGGTTTAGAAGGTGCTTGGACAACGGACCCAACGCAATGGGATAACAATTATTTTGAAAATCTATTTGGTTATGATTGGAAACTAACCGAAAGCCCTGCAGGTGCAAAACAATGGACCCCAAAAGAGTCCTCAGCAACGAACACGGTACCTGACGCGCACGATTCATCTAAACGCCATGCACCGATGATGAGCACAGCAGATTTGGCTTTAAAAATGGACCCTGCTTACGAAAAAATTTCGCGTCGTTTCTATGAGAACCCGAAGGAATTTGCTGACGTATTTGCAAGAGCTTGGTTCAAATTAACACACCGGGATGTAGGGCCAGTCTCTCGATACCTAGGTCATTTAGTGCCAGCAGAAACACTTATTTGGCAAGACCCGACGCCAGAAGTGAATCATGTATTAGTGACTGAAAAAGATGTTGCTGGCTTAAAAGAGACGATCCTTACTTCGGGGTTATCTATCTCTCAATTAGTCAGTGCGGCATGGGCCTCAGCCTCTACTTTTCGAGGATCAGACATGCGTGGCGGTGCGAACGGCGCTCGCGTTCGTCTAGCACCACAAAAAGACTGGGAAGTTAATCAGCCAAAAGACCTAGCCACAGTGATTGCTGCGCTAGAGAAAATCCAAAAAGATTTCAATGCAGCACAAACGAATGACACATTAGTTTCTGTTGCAGATTTAATCGTACTTGGTGGCGCTGCGGCAATTGAATTAGCTGCAAAAAATGCGGGGCAACAGGTACAAGTAGTGTTTACTCCAGGTAGAACAGATGCATCACAAGCGCAAACTGATATTGACTCATTTACCTATATGGAACCAATTGCTGATGGATTTAGAAATTATGTAAATAAAAATGTGCGACTATCAGGGGCTGAATTATTGTTAGACAAAGCACAGCTACTTAAATTAACTGCACCAGAGATGACGGTACTAATTGGTGGATTGAGAACTTTAAATACAAATGCCGATGGTTCTGCTAATGGTGTATTCACTCATCAACCAGAACTATTAACCAATGACTTTTTTGTAAACTTGCTTGATATGAAAACAAAGTGGCAAAAATCCGAGGCTTCAGAAAGTGTACTAGAAGGACGAGATAGAGCAACAAACAAGCTTAAGTGGACAGCAACAGTCGTCGATTTAGTCTTTGGCTCAAACGCACAACTTCGAGCCATTACAGAAGTATATGCAAGCAGCAATTCACAGCAGACCTTCTTAGGCGACTTTGTAAAAGCCTGGAATAAAGTGATGAATAATGACCGTTACGATATTGCGTAGTTAAAAACTTAAAGAAGCAAAAACATAGGTATTTGTCATAAATAGTTAATATTGTTTATATAAACTATTCATTGTTACACTTCCCTTCTAGCCCGCTTTATGCGGGCTTTTTTTCTTAATTTTATGTAAGTAATGCTATTATCAATACGACTTATTTATATAATGCTTAGGAATAAAAAATGAAAACATGGCAATGCGCAGTATGCGGCCTAATATATGAAGAAGAAAAAGGCTGGCCTCAAGACGACATTGTTCCAGGTACTAAATGGGAGGATGTACCAAAAGACTGGATGTGCCCAGAATGTGGTGTAGCAAAAAGTGAATTTATGATGGTTGAATTTTAATTTGCACAATTAAAACTTAAGATAGACTGTCCATTACGATATAATCTGAACCCTCACGCGGAGAGATGGCTGAGTGGTTGAAAGCGCCACCCTGGAAAGGTGGTATAGGGGCAACTCTATCGAGGGTTCGAATCCCTCTCTCTCCGCCAAAAGTTACAATCACACCG
>CAZJUK010000004.1:0-46585 GCA_964549145.1 uncultured Methylophilaceae bacterium | reverse complement strand
ATGGGTGTGGGCGAGGCGGTTGCCGATAAAAAAGTAATCGAACACGCGGTAGGTGATATGGAAAAAATTGCTGGTCAAAAGGCAGTTGTAACTAAAGCAAAGAAATCTGTTGCTGCATTTAAAATTCGTGACGATTATCCGGTTGGTTGTAAAGTAACTTTACGTCGTGAACGTATGTACGAATTTCTTGACCGGTTAGTAACGGTTGCTATTCCGCGAACACGTGATTTTCGTGGATTGTCACCAAAATCATTTGACGGGCGTGGTAATTACAATATGGGTGTTCAAGAGCAAATCATATTTCCAGAAATTGAATATGACAAAATTGACGCAATTCGTGGGCTGAATATTACGATTACAACCACAGCAAAAACTGACGAAGAAGCTAGAGCGTTGTTATCAGCGTTTGACTTCCCTTTTAAAGGCTAAAACATGGCAAAAACATGTATGACACAACGCGATTTAAAACGTCGCGTAATAGTAAAAAAATTCGCAGCAAAACGTGAAGCGTTAAATGCAACAATTAAAGATCAAAGTGTAAGTACTGAAGATCGTATGGAAGCGCGCATGAAGTTACAGGCTTTGCCACGTAACTCAAGTCCTGTGCGTTTACGTAATCGTTGTGCACTAACGGGTCGTCCACGTGGTGTGTTTAGTAAATTCGGCATTGGTCGTAGTAAATTACGTGATTTAATGATGAGTGGCAAAGTGCCAGGCGTCACTAAAGCCAGCTGGTAACTTAAGGAATAGATCTATGAGTATGAGTGATCCAATAGCCGATATGTTAACGCGCATTAGAAATGCGCAAGCAGTTAACAAGTTATCGGTATCAATGCCAGCATCTAAATTAAAAGGTGCTATAGCTGAAGTTTTAAAAGATGAGGGGTATATTGAAGATTATACCGTTTCAGAAAACGATGGTAAGTCATCGTTAAATATCAGCTTAAAATATTACGCAGGTCGTCCGGTTATTGAAAAAATTGAGCGTCTTAGCAAGCCTGGTCTTCGTGTCTACAATAGTGGGCATGACATACCTAAAGTGATGAATGGTCTTGGTGTGACTATCGTGTCAACATCTAAGGGTGTAATGACAGATCGCAAAGCTCAAGCTGCTGGTATCGGCGGTGAGCTCTTGTGTGTAGTGGCTTAAGGAGAAATATATGTCTAGAGTTGCTAAAAATCCAGTAGTTGTTCCAGCTAAAGTTGATGTCCAACTGAGTTCGAATAATATTTCAGTCAGTGGTCCCCTGGGTAAATTAACCCATCCTCTAACGGGTGCTGTTAATTTGTCACGAGACGGTGAAACAATTACTTTTGTGGCTGCTGATCAAAATCCACATTCACGCGCAATGTCAGGTACCTTGCGTGCGTTGGTGGCTAATATGGTTCAAGGAGTATCTGAAGGTTTTGAAAGAAAATTAACATTGGTTGGGGTTGGGTATAAAGCTCAAGCACAGGGTCAAATGCTTAATTTAGAATTGGGTTACTCACATCCAGTCAATCATAAAATGCCAGAGGGTGTTAATGTAAAAACACCGACACCTACAGAAGTTGTTCTGACAGGTACTGATAAGCAAGTGATTGGTCAGGTTGCAGCACAGATTCGTTCATATAGATTGCCTGAGCCTTATAAAGGCAAGGGTGTTCGATATCATGATGAAGTTGTTAAGATCAAAGAATCTAAGAAAAAATAAGTAGTAATTAAGATAATAAGGGCAAACACATGACTACCGTAAATAACCGCTTGCGCCGCGCACGTAAAACTCGTGCCAACATAGCCAAGCAAAAAGTGACCCGACTAAGTGTGCATCGTACGAACTTACACATTTATGCGCAAATTATTGCAGAAGCTGGAGATAAAGTTCTAGCTAGTGCATCAACAGTTGAAGCTGAAGTACGTAAAGTTGTTAAAAATGGTGGAAATATAGACGCTGCAGCAGTTGTAGGTAAGCGTATTGCTGAAAAAGCAAAAAAAGCAGGTGTTACAACAGTTGCTTTTGATCGTTCTGGTAATAAATATCATGGCCGTATTAAGGCCTTGGCAGATGCGGCCCGTGAAAACGGCCTGACATTTTAATAAGCGAGATAGGTAATGGCTAAAAACTTCGAACAGCAAGGTCAGCAAACAGACGGTTTGCGTGAAAAAATGATTAATGTTAACCGTGTAAGTAAAACGGTTAAAGGTGGTCGCATTATGAGCTTCGCAGCATTAAGCGTTGTTGGTGATGGCGACGGTGGTGTTGGTATGGGTAAAGGTAAGGCACGAGAAGTGCCTACGGCTGTACAAAAAGCAATGGATGAAGCGCGTCGTGACATGGTAAAAGTCAGCTTGAACAATGGCACTTTATACCACACAGTCATCGGAAGATTTGGAGCAGCAAAAGTTCTTATCCAGCCAGCCCCTGAAGGCACCGGGATCATCGCTGGAGGAGCGATGCGTGCCATTTTTGAAGTGATGGGTGTTACTAATGTGACCGCAAAATGTATTGGTTCAGCCAATCCGTATAACGTAGTTCGTGCTACCTTGAATGGGCTAGAATCAATGAATACACCTGCTGATGTTGCTGCTAAACGTGGTAAATCAGTTGAAGAAATTAGAGGCTAAATAATGGCTACAGCAAAAAAAACAGCAACTGTAAAAGTAACTTTGGTAAAAAGTGTTATTGGAAGAATTGAATCACACCGAGCTACAGTTAGAGGATTAGGTTTGCGCCGTATGCATCACACTGTCGAGTTACAGGATACTCCACAAGTTCGCGGTATGATAAACAAAATCAACTATCTATTAAAGGTAGAGGGATAATGCAACTAAATACAATTAAGCCTGCAGAAGGTTCTAAAAAAGAAACACGTCGTATCGGCCGAGGTATTGGATCAGGCTATGGTAAAACTGGTGGCCGTGGTCATAAAGGCCAGCATTCGCGTTCAGGTGCAACTCATAGAGTTGGTTTTGAGGGAGGCCAAATGCCTATTCAACGCCGTTTGCCGAAGCGTGGATTTAAATCACTTACTAAAGCTGATACAGCACGCTTACGTACAAGCGAACTATTAAAAGTAGACGCAAAAGTCATTGACTTGCTTGCTTTGAAAGAAGCTAAATTAGTACCTGGATCGGTTAAGGCAGCTAAAGTTTATTTGTCAGGCGAGATTGATAAAAAAATACAAGTACAGGGTTTGCTTCTTACAAAAGGTGCTAGAGCTGCAATTGAAGCTGCTGGCGGCAAAGTAATAGAAGCGTAAGAGAGTAAAATTTGGCACAAGATAGTCTATTAAAATCAGTTGGTAAAATGAGCGAGCTTAAAAGCCGCTTATGGTTTGTCCTTGGCGCCCTGGTTGTATTTCGTTTGGGCTCACATATTCCGGTGCCAGGTATCGACCCTGTGGTATTAAAGCAACTGTTTGATTCACAAAGTAATGGCATATTAGGAATGTTTAATATGTTTTCCGGTGGGTCATTAGAGCGTTTTGCAATATTTGCCCTTGGTATTATGCCGTATATATCTGCTTCTATTATTATGCAGCTTCTTACGGTTGTTTCACCCAAGCTTGAACAGTTGAAAAAGGATGGTGAAGCTGGTCGGAGGCAAATTACAAAATATACAAGATATGGAACAGTAATGCTCGCTACATTCCAAGCTTTAGGGATAGCAATTGCTTTTGAAGGACAAGCCGGGTTAGTTTTAGATCCGGGAATGGCTTTTAGATTAACGGCTGTGATTACTTTAGTTGGTGGGACGATGTTCCTTATGTGGTTAGGCGAGCAAATAACTGAGCGCGGAATTGGTAATGGTATTTCAATTATTATATTTGCAGGTATTGTTGCGGGTTTGCCAAGTGCTGTAGGTACAACATTAGAGTTAGCCAAAACAGGTGCTTTTTCTATCCCACTTGTGGTGTTCCTGTTTATTGCCATTGTCTTAGTAACAGCCTTGGTTGTTTTTGTTGAAAAAGGCCAGCGAAAAATTACTGTTAATTACGCAAAACGACAAGTTGGTAATAAAGTTATGGGTGGTCAAACCACACATTTACCTCTTAAGTTGAATATGGCTGGAGTGATCCCACCAATTTTTGCATCAAGCATCATATTATTTCCGGCATCATTAGCTGGTTGGTTCAGTAGTAATGAAAGCTTGTATTGGTTAAAAGATTTGGCCACCGCAGTTTCACCAGGTCAGCCAATATATATATTATTATTTACAGCAGCTATATTGTTTTTCTGTTTCTTTTACACAGCGTTGGTTTTTAATCCTAAAGAAACGGCGGATAACTTAAAGAAAAGTGGTGCATTTATTCCAGGTATCCGTCCTGGGGTGCAAACTGCAAAATATATTGATACGATTATGGGGCGCTTAACATTAATTGGTGCTATTTACATTACGCTAGTTTGTTTGCTGCCAGAGTTTCTGAGATTGAAATTTAATACGCCATTCTATTTTGGTGGTACATCGTTATTGATTATTGTTGTTGTAACAATGGATTTCATGGCTCAAGTGCAATCACATTTGATGTCGCATCAATATGAAGGTTTGCTCAAGAAAGCAAACTTTAAAGGTGGTACTGCTAAATAAAAGTACTATGTAGTTAGGTTGGATACTTAACTAAGTGGAGAGGTTTGTATATTTTGTTTTGTAAAATTAATTAATATTATGTGGTTTATAGAGGTTTATTATGAGAGTTCGAGCATCAGTAAAAAGATTGTGCCGTCACTGTAAGGTAGTGCGTCGTAGAGGTGTGGTTCGTGTAATTTGCACCGAGCCACGTCATAAGCAACGTCAAGGTTAATTGAATCATAGCTTGTATTTGAATTGAAAATTAAAATACAAGCTGTTAGAATGCAAGGCTTTTTTTATTTTGGTCGCTATATACATAGCGATGCATTTTGGAGTTAAGAGTATGGCTCGTATTGCTGGGGTAAATATCCCTAATCACAAACATGCAGAAATCGCACTCACTGAGATTTTTGGCATTGGTAGAATAACAGCACAAAAGATATGTGTTGATGCAGGAGTGTTACCAAGCGCAAAAATGAAAGATCTCGATGATGGAGCGGTTGAAAAGTTGCGTGCAGAAGTAGAGAAAGTAAAAGTTGAAGGCGATTTGCGTCGTGAAGTGTCGATGAACATCAAACGTCTTATGGACTTAGGTTGCTATCGTGGTGTAAGACATCGTCGTGGTTTACCAGTGCGTGGGCAGAAAACTAAAACAAATGCTCGTACTCGTAAAGGTCCAATTAAGGCAATTAAGCAGTCTAAATAATGACTGCTTGTATTATATTAAACATAAACAAAGTTAATTTAAGAATTTATTCGTAAGGACAGTACAACATGGCTAAAGCTAATGTACGTGTAAGAAAAAAAGTTAAAAAGAATATTGCAGAGGGTATAGCCCATGTGCATGCATCCTTTAATAATACGATTATTACTATCACAGATAGGCAAGGAAATGCCTTGTCATGGGCAACATCTGGTGGGCAAGGTTTTAAAGGTTCTCGTAAGAGTACACCTTTTGCTGCTCAGGTTGCTGCTGAAGTGGCTGGAAAATCTGCACAAGAAAATGGTGTTAAAAACCTTGAAGTGCGTATTAAGGGACCTGGTCCTGGTCGTGAATCTGCAGTACGTGCTTTAAATTCTGCTGGATTTAAGATTACAAGTATTACTGATGTGACACCAGTGCCGCACAATGGCTGTCGCCCACCTAAAAAACGTCGCATATAAGCGAAAAAGATTACTGGAGAACTATCTTGGCTAGAAACTTAGATCCTAAATGCCGTCAGTGTCGTCGCGAAGGCGAGAAGTTATTTTTAAAGGCTGAAAAATGCTTTACTGACAAATGTGCAATTGAAAAACGCAATTATCCACCAGGGCAACATGGGCAACGTCGTAGCTCACGCATGTCAGATTATGGTGTTCAATTACGTGAAAAACAAAAAGTTCGTCGAATTTATGGCGTGCTTGAAAAGCAGTTCCGTAGCTACTATGCAGAAGCTGATCGCCAAAAAGGTGTGACTGGCGAAAATTTGTTGCAATTGCTTGAGTCACGTTTAGACAATGTTGCTTATCGTATGGGCTTAGGTGGTTCACGTACAGAATCACGTCAAATCGTAAAACATAACAGTATCTTAGTGAATGGTAAGCGCGTGAATATCCCTTCTTACCAAGTAAGAGCTGGTGATATTGTTTCTGTTGCCGAAGCTTCAAAAAAACAACTGCGTGTTAAAGCTGCTGTTGAAGCTGCTGAAGAACGTGGTTTCCCAGAATGGTTAGAAGTCGATGTAAAAGCATTAAGTGGAACATTTAAATCTAAACCAGTGCGTGATGATTTGCCTTCGACCATTAATGAATCGTTGGTAGTTGAGTTGTATTCTAAATAATTGATATTTAAATACACACTTTTTCTAAACCAATTACGTCAAGGAATTTTATGCAAAGCAATCCAACAGAATATTTAAAACCACGCGTTGTAGATGTTGAAGTTATAACACCATTGCGTGCTCGTGTGACCCTAGAGCCAATGGAGCGTGGCTTTGGCTTTACTTTAGGTAATGCCTTGCGTCGTGTACTACTATCATCCATCCCAGGTTTTTCAATAACTGAAGTAAAAATTGATGGTGTAGTTCACGAATACTCTACATTAGAAGGTGTTCAGGAAGACGTTGTTGATATCTTACTAAACCTTAAAGGTGTAGCCTTAAAGCTGAACACTAAAGCAGATACTATCCTTACTTTAAATAAATCAAGTGAGGGTGTAGTTACTGCAGCTGATTTTGATACTGGGCACGATGCGGAAATTGTTAACCCAGAGCATGTGATCGCAAATTTAACTAAAGGTGGCAAGCTTAACCTAGAAGTTAAGGTCGCTATGGGGCGTGGGTATCAACCAGTTCCTGCTCGCCAAAAAGTTAACCAAGAAGATCGTGCTTTAGGTTTTATTATGGTCGATGCTTCATTCAGCCCAATTAACAAAGTAAGTTATCAAGTTGAAAGTGCTCGGGTTGAACAACGTACTGATCTAGATAAGTTAATTATGGATGTCGAGACAAATGGAATTGTTGAGCCAGAACAAGCAATTCGTGATGCAGCCGCGATATTAATGGGTCAGCTATCAGTGTTTGCCAACTTAGAAGGTGCACCAACCGAGGAAGAGGAACAAGAGGTTCCACAGGTCGATCCTATATTATTGCGTCCAGTAGACGACCTAGAGCTTACAGTTCGTTCTGCTAACTGTTTAAAAGCTGAAAATATATTCTATATTGGGGATCTAATTCAACGTTCTGAAAATGAATTATTAAAAGCACCAAATTTAGGTAGAAAATCACTTAATGAAATTAAAGATGTTTTAGCCTCTAAAGGGCTTACATTGGGTATGAAATTAGAGAACTGGCCGCCACTAGGTCTAGAAAAAGCGTAATTGCTAAACCATAAAGTATAAGGAAGTTACTATGCGTCACGGTAATCAACATCGAAAATTAAATCGCACCAGCAGTCATCGTACTGCAATGTTTCGGAATATGTCAGTATCATTACTTCGTCATGAAGTGATTAGAACGACTCTGCCTAAAGCAAAAGAATTACGTAAATATGCTGAGCCTCTTATCACACTAGGTAAAGAGGCTACATTAGCTAATCGTCGTATTGCTTTTAATCGCTTACGTGACCGTGACATTGTAGGAAAACTATTTGGTGAACTAGGTCCACGTTACAACACCCGTAAGGGTGGTTACATGCGTATTCTTAAATGCGGTTTTCGTAACGGTGATAATGCACCTATGGCATTTGTGGAATTGGTTGACCGGCCTGAGCCAGAAGCAGAAGCTGCTCAATAGAATAGATTGTATTCTTTGCTCCATTATTAAAAAGTCAGCTTCTTGCTGGCTTTTTGTCTTTTAATGTAATAAACCTTTCTAGCTGTTTTCTATTAAAAGGCCAATCTATCTCTCCTAAGTTATCTATCCTAATTAATATAGGAATCCTATTCTCAGAAATATTAAATAAATACTCATCATTAGTGATTTTAAATATTTCTAGCTTTTCTATATCAATGAACTGTAAAACTAGACGCAATGCGATTTCACACAAGTAACAATGACTAGTAGTAAGTTGTTTATAAGTGCTAAATATATTCATTGTTTTCAGATATGTAAGAAAACCATCATAATAATGTTTTGTAATGTAGTTTAATAATAAACAAGGTTTTCTATGTCGGACTACCAAGCCTCTAAAGACAGTTTGAGTGAAAGTCTACAACAAGTTCTTTCTTTACTTGAGAAACACAAGTTAGTTGAAGATATGGTGCATAAGCAAACTATGCCTAACCACGACCTAGTCGAAAACCTTGTACAAAGGCAGAACAAAGTTGAATTACAGCGTATTCTCAATGCGCTTCATCCTGCTGATGTTGCTCATATATTAGAAGCTTTACCTATTGGTGATCGCCACTATTTATGGGATTTAATTAAAGCTGGTGTAGATGGTGAGATTCTATTAGAAGTCTCCGATGCGGTTAGACAGACACTAATAGCTGATATGGATAGCGATGAACTTATCGCTGCTGCTGAGCAATTAGATACTGATGAGTTGGCTGACTTAGCCCCTGATTTGCCTAAAGACGTGCTGCAAGAATTAATGGAGAGTCTAGATGCATTGAATCGTGAGCATTTGCAATCGGCACTCTCTTATCCCGAAGGTACTGTAGGTGCATTAATGGATTTCGATAATGTGACAATCCGCGAAGATATTAATCTTGGCGTTGTAATGCGATATTTACGAAACTTAGAAAACCTGCCTGATCATACAGATAAATTATTTGTAGTTGATCGGCATGATGTATTGCAAGGAGTGTTGCCTTTTTCACGTATGGTCGTTAACTCATTGGATACAGAGGTAGAATCAATTTTGATAAATGACCCGGTGTTATTTCGACCAGAAGATGTAGCTGATGAAGCAGCACAAGCTTTCGAGCGATATGACTTAGTTACTGCGCCTGTGATTGATGCGAATAACAAATTGGTGGGCCGTATTACTGTAGATGCGGTAATGGATCATATTCGTGAAGGGGCTGAGTCTGATTTGTTGTCTCTTGCAGGTTTGCGGGAAGAGGAAGACTTTTTCTCAACAGTTTGGAAATCGGTACAGAATCGCTGGGCATGGTTAGCGATTAATTTATTGACAGCAATTCTAGCTTCACGTGTGATTGGTTTATTTGAAGGTTCTATTGAGAGAATTGTGGCTTTAGCTGCACTTATGCCTATTGTAGCTGGGGTAGGTGGTAACTCTGGGAATCAAACAACGACAATGATTGTACGTGGCCTTGCATTAGGACAAATATCAGCATACAACATGCGGCCACTAATTACTAAAGAATTAGGTGTGGCGCTGTTAAATGGCCTTTTATGGGGCAGTGTAATGGGTTTCATTGCTTATTTGTTATATGGAAGCTACAACCTTGGATTAGTTATGATGATCGCCATGACCCTTAACTTGTTATTAGCTTCTGTGATGGGCGTAATAATCCCATTATTTATGACTCGATTTGGACGTGACCCTGCGGTAGGTTCCAGCGTATTAATTACTGCGATGACCGATAGTGGTGGCTTTTTTATATTCTTAGGTTTAGCGACCATTTTCTTGTTATAGCTAATAAACATCTGCATTAATGATTGTGATTTTAATAAGTATGATTCTCAACATTAATTGTATTTGGTTGGCAATGCTTAATAGAATACATGTTTGTAGTCGTAAAAAAACCCGCTAAAAGCGAGTTTTTTTAGTATGGTTAAACAACTAATACCATTTAACTTACTTAATTTTAGCTTCTTTATACATTACATGCTTACGAACTACAGGATCAAATTTTTTCATTTCCATTTTCTCTGGCATTGTCCGTTTGTTTTTAGTAGTGGTATAAAAATGGCCAGTACCAGCACTAGACTCTAATTTAATCTTTTCACGCATTGCATAGTCTCCTTAAATTTTCTCGCCAGCAGCGCGCATTTTAGCTAGAACTGCATCGATACCGTTTTTGTCGATAGTACGTAAAGCAGCATTAGTGATGCGCATGCTAACCCAGCGATTTTCAGATTCTACCCAAAACTTACGGTTTTGTAAGTTTGGTAAAAAACGTCGTCTTGTTTTGTTGTGTGCGTGAGAAACATTGTTACCCACCATTGGCTTTTTGCCTGTTACCTGACATACACGTGCCATGGTTATCTCCAAATACATTGTCTATTTCAGAAAGACCGCAATTATAGTAGAAACACACGGTTTGTTCAACCTATAAATAGCTATTTAAAGTAGATTAAGTTGATTAGTTAATGTTTTCCTGTACTTCCAAAGCCACCATCACCACGATCTGTTTCATTGAATTCGTTAACAATATGAAAATCAGCTTGTACAACAGGCACAATTACTAACTGTGCAATACGTTCCATCTGTTTAAGAATAAACGGCTCATTACTACGATTCCAGCAAGAAACAAATAATTGGCCTTGATAATCAGAGTCAATTAGGCCTACTAAGTTGCCAAGTACAATGCCATGCTTATGGCCTAAGCCTGAGCGCGGCAATATGAGTGCAGCATAATAGGTGTTGTCAATATGCATAGCCATGCCTGTAGGCATTAGAATGGTTTCACCTGGTTGTATCGTGAGTGACTTATCAGTGCAGGCACGCAAATCAAGTCCTGCTGAACCTGGTGTTGCATAATTAGGCATCGCTTGGCGAATACGTTCATCTAATATTTTAATATCAACGTTGATGCTCATCTATTTGTCCTTTATGATTATATTGTTAGTTTTATATTTTTTGCATTTGATGAACATGATTAAGCAGCGCTACAGCTAAATCTTGTTTTGAAGCTTTGGCTAACGGGTGTATACCTTGGTCATCAAGTAAAGTAATGTTGGCTTTATCTTGACCCATGCTTTCACTAACTAAATTAGCAACGATTAATGGGAGTTTTTTAGCTTGCCGTTTTTGTTCGGCCAGGGTCAATAAGTTTTGCGTTTCTGCGGCAAACCCAACACAAAATGGTGCATTAGGTAAAAATGCTACCTCAGCTAATATATCTTTATTGCGTTTTAGCTTTAAAGTCATAGAAGCTTCATTTTTTTTAATTTTCTCGTTACTAATCATATCGGGAGAATAGTCAGCAACGGCAGCAACGCTAATGAAAATGTCCTGTTCATTAATATGTTGCATCACTGTTTGATACATTGAGTCACTATCAGTGGCTTTAATGGCACGAACACCATTTGGCAATGGTAAGTGGCTTATTCCATAAACTAAAGTTACATGAGCACCCATGCTAGCTGCGGTTTCCGCAATCGCGTAACCCATTCTGCCACTGCTGATATTAGAGATACCTCGCACCGGGTCTATCATTTCAAGTGTCGCGCCGGCAGTGATCAAAATATTTTTACCCGCAAAATGCTTAGGGGTAAAGTGTGCATTAATTTCTGCTACTAGTATTTCTGGGTCTAACATTCTGCCTAAGCCATTTTCCCCACAGGCTTGTTCACCAGTGTCGGGGCCTAGTACTTTAATAATATCCTCAGTACACAGGGTAATGTTGCGTTGTGTTGCAGGGTTTTCCCACATTTGCTTGTTCATAGCGGGTGCTACTAGTAAAGGGCAGTCTCGCGCTAAACATAAGGTGGAAAGTAAATCATCAGCACCACCATGAATGAGTTTAGCAATAAAGTCTGCGCTCGCAGGCGCAATTAGGATGGCGTCAGCTTGGCGACTGAGCTCTATATGTGCCATGCCATTATCGGCCTTGCTATCCCACATATTGATGCATACTAGCTTGCCAGAAAGTGCTTGCATAGTGGTGGGTGTAATAAATTGGCAGGCGGCAGCTGTCATCACAACTTGTACATCGACATTGGCTTTAATTAAAAGACGAACAAGTTCCGCTGCTTTATAAGCAGCGATGCCACCAGTTATACCTAAAATTAATTTTTTGTTATTCAGTGCGCTCATGTTAAATTTGTTCTAATTAGGTCTGTTATTATTTATCAGCTTAATTTTAACATGCTCATTACATCATCAGTTCTATCGGCATTATGTAGCAAAACACTTAAATATAATATGAGCTAGGGAAACCACAATGTGGAAAGTAATAAGAATATTTTTTTTAATCGTTATTTTGGGTACAGTATTACAACAAACATGGTTGGAAAATGCAGATTTAGATTGGAAAGATAACTTTTATGTAGCGCTTTATCCTGTGAATGCAGACGATAGTCAAGAAGTTGCGCGTTACATTGGGTCTCTAGCGAAGATGGATTTTGAAGATGTAGAAATCTTCTTTGCAGAAGAGGCTGAGCGATATAACCTAGGAATGCGTCGCCCCATCGCGCTACAACTTGGCACAACGGTTAAGCGTGTGCCACCCGCACCGCCATCACCCAATGGAGGTAATGTATTAAAAACCATATTATGGAGTCTTCAATTCCGTTATTTCGCTTGGGTGAACAGTCCTGATGTGCCTGTAAAGCCTGATATTAAACTTTATTTGTTATTTTATAACCCTGACACACATTCCAGACTAAGTCACTCTACTGCATTGAATAAAGGGCGTATTGGGCGTGTAAATCTATTTGGTGGGCGTAAGTATGGAAAAAGAAATGCAGTGGTGCTGTCACACGAGTTATTGCATACACTAACAGCGACTGATAAGTACGATTTAAGTACCGGTTTGCCAATATATCCGATTGGCTTTGCTGAATCAGATAAAGTGCCTTTATATCCACAAGACTTTGCAGAAATTATGGGCGCATACCGCCCAATTAGCGAAAGTGAACGTGAAACACCTCAGAGCCTTAATCAAGCATTAGTAGGTCATTTGACTGCGAGAGAAATCGGGTGGATTCAATAAAAATTTGGCTGAATAAAACAAGAAAAAAAGGATAGATATGGCGTTACTGATTGGCTCAAAAATGAGCGATCTCACGAAAAGTTGATTGTACTAGGGGCTGATGCACTTTTCGGTGCAAAATTATTGGCGATATTCTTACTTGTCGGCGTGGCAGGAAAAAGTGCAGTTGATCTTGCTAGAGATTTACTCAAGCAATTTGGTAGTTTAAATGGTATTTTTGCCACAAGTGAGCAAGCAATAAGTCAAGTGCATGGTATTAAGCGAAGTAAATATGTGCAGTTTCAAGCTATATTTCAAATGAGTTGCCGCGCCTTAAATGAAAAAATGCAAGTGATATTTTAAACTCGCTTTAAAAAGTAAAAGATTATTTAGTGTTGAAATTAGGTGCGTATAAACAAGAAGTATTTATGGTACTGTTTTTAGATGCCTAAAATAGATTAATTCCCGTAGAAGAAATGTTTGCAGACACATTAACCAAAACTAGTGTTTATCCACGTGAAATAGTGAAATGCGCCTTGCATTTTAATGCCGCCGCTGTGCTATTTGCAAATAATCACCCATCAGAGGCCGCCAAGTAGAGCGCTGCTGATAAAAGCTTCACAAAAGTATTAAAGCAAGCGCTTGCCTTAGTTGATATGCGCGTTTTAGATCACTTTATTATTGCCGGTAATGAGAATTTTCTTTTTCAGGACATGGCCTGATTTAAGCAATTAAAGATAAATATTACTAGTATTATGCATTGCAAGCGCTATCAATATTAGTTCTAATTTCTTTATAGTTATTGAGCACACCTGTTGCGGTTGAAAATGGCTGGCTATTAATAAAGTTCACCAACTCCATTTCCCTTGGGCTTAATACTTTGCTGAGCTTTTTAATTCGGCAACTGCAACTCACGTTTGTTTGATTCACTTCTGTTGTAATTAACTTTTTACAGTTTTCAGTTTCCATATCTAATTTTATTTGGTTCCATGCCATTGAATTTGAGGTGTCTTTAGCAAATACAACACGCTCTTGTGCTAATGACTGGTATGCAAATTCAACATTACTATGTAACTTATTTAGCGCTTGGTTTTTTTCATTCATGCTTGTGCCATCAGCCTTGTAAAAAAAATCAACGGTGGTGGTTTCTACGGGCGCTCCATAACCTTGTGCCGCTAACAAAATACGTTTAGCTGGGTTTACATCTAGATATTCAATCACTTGATCAATATCTTCTTTTGGCAAGGCTAATGTCATTTTGGCAACACAATGATCACCATCTGCTTGCGACTCTGAAAAGACTAAGCTAATGACTTTATCTTCCCATGCATGCCTAAATGTTGGGGCGTTTTCTAATAACTTTCCTTCTTCTTGTTGTTGTAAACGCTGTAGTATTTCTGAATCATCGCAAGCAAATATATTGGTGCTGTTTAAAGTAAAAATACACATTAAAAAAAATTGTTTCATTAAAACCTTTCAAGTATTACTTCAATTGAAAACCAATACATACGAAATCAAACTACGCATAAAGTTCTAACTTGTTTAGAATGTGATTAAATATAATTGCTAAAGATTACAATAATGTCTAAATATATTAAACAGCTTTTCTGGGTTGGAATGGCATTACTTGGTGCTTATGCATTGAGCATGATTGCATTTAATCGTGGGGAAAGCATCAATGCCGTTTGGATGATTACGGCTGCTGTGTGTATTTATGCGATTGCTTATCGTTTTTATGCTGCATGGATTGCTGCAAAAGTATTAGTACTTGACGAAACTAGAGCAACACCAGCCGAGCGCTTAGATGACGGTAGAGATTTCATACCAACAAATAAATGGGTGGTGTTTGGTCATCATTTTGCTGCTATTTCAGGTCCTGGACCTTTAATCGGCCCAACGCTAGCTGCACAATTTGGATATTTGCCAGGCACCTTATGGATACTGATTGGTGTAGTGCTCGGTGGTGCTGTGCAAGACATGGTGACTTTATTCTTTTCTACTCGCAGAAATGGTCGTAGTTTGGGTCAAATGGCACGTGAAGAAATTGGGGTAATAGGTGGTAATGCAGCACTTATTGGTACTTTTTTAATCATGATTATTCTCATTGCTGTACTTGGATTAGTCGTGGTTAATGCTATGAAGCATAGCCCTTGGGGAACAGCTACCGTCGCAGCCACCATTCCAATCGCTATATTTATAGGAGTGTATATGCGCTACATACGCCCAGGTCGCGTATTAGAAGCCACTGCCATTGGTTTGGTGCTGTTATTGTTATCAGTGTTTGCCGGTGGTTGGGTTGACGCACATCCCATATTGCGTGGATTTTTCGATAGAGATGGTTTGTTTTTAGCTTATGCCATTATTGCTTATGGATTTGCGGCTGCAGTATTGCCAGTTTGGATGTTATTAGCGCCACGTGATTACTTATCTACCTTTATGAAATTGGGCACGGTGTTTCTCTTAGCTATCGCTATTTTAGTTTTACGCCCAGAAATTCACATGCCAGCTGTGACGCAGTTTATTGATGGGTCAGGCCCGATATTTGGTGGCAAAGTATTTCCATTTGTTTTTATTACGATTGCTTGTGGTGCTGTTTCGGGTTTTCATGCGCTAATCGCATCTGGCACGACGCCTAAGCTGCTCACTAATGAGCGCGATATTCGCATGATTGGTTACGGCGCTATGTTGCTAGAAAGCTTTGTGGCTATCATGGCAATGGTTGCAGCAACAGTGTTAGAGCCAGGTATATTTTTTGCGATTAATAGTCCCGCAGGTGTTGTAGGCGTGCAAGCAGTTGATGCCATTGCAACAATTAATAGTTGGGGCTTTGCTGTGACAGTTGAGCAAATGAATCAACTAGCAACAGATATGGGCGAAAGTACATTGTTTGCTCGCACAGGAGGTGCGCCAAGTTTAGCTGTTGGTATGGCAAGTATCTTTGGGAGTGCATTTGGCAAGCATTTATTGGCGCTGTGGTATCACTTTGCCATCATGTTTGAAGCGATATTTATATTAACCACTTTAGACGCTGGTACACGTGTAGGACGGTTCATGTTGCAGGATATGTTAGGTAACTTTAATAAGAAGCTCGGTGAAACGTCTTATATGCCTTCAGTCATTCTCACCAGTGCATTAGTTGTATCGGGTTGGGGGTACTTCTTATACATTGGGGTGATCGACCCAAACGGTGGTGTAAATATTTTATGGCCATTGTTTGGTATTGCGAATCAAATGCTGGCGGCGATTGCCTTGTGTGTCGCTACCTCTATTTTGGTGAAGTCTGGCAAAATAAGATATGCTTGGGTAACAGGCTTGCCACTCACATGGCTGCTAGTCATTACAAGTAGCGCGGCTTATGAAAAAATATTTAGTGATGATATTAGGATTGGTTTTTTTGCAGCAGCTAATCATTTAAGTAGTAAGTTAGCTGATGGCACAATGGCAGCAGAAAAAGCGTTAGTGGCGCCGCAATTGATATTTAATCAGTATTTAGATGCTTATTTAACAATGTTTTTTGTGGCGATATTATGGGTGATGATTATTGACATGACGTATATCTTGCGGAGACACCTGACTGGTAAGCCATTATTGCCTTCAAGTGAAGTGGCTTATGTACAAACTGCTTTATAGAATTGCGTTATAAAAAATTGAGATGATGATTAAAAAAATTAAACATTTGTGGCATATGATTCGACAGCTATCAGGTGATGATGCTTATGAGCGATATCTTAAACATCATGCAGTATTCCATGAGAATTCGCTGGACGTAAAACCTGCGCTGAGTCGTAAAGCTTTTTTTAAACTTTGGCAAGAAAGTCAGTGGAAAGGAATTAATCGTTGTTGCTAGCAGTTAATTATTAACACTAAAAAGATTAATTTTTAACAAATACTAGCGGTAAAGAGCTAGTTTTTTTGATAAAGATTATCAATTTCCATTTCATCTTTTTCATCAATAAAATCAAGCGTATCCAGCTCGTCTAGCTCAAACTCAAAGCCTGCATTTTTTGGCGTACTACGCCTAAACTTAGCTGGGTTGCCCTTGTATTCTGAAACAACATAGTCATGCTCAGCTTTGCGACTAAAAAATTTTTCAAATAAAGATTTCATTTTTAACATATTCAAAAGTAGTTATGATGATGATATGTCTGCAATTGCCGTGCCAATTCTAGTATGCAAAATACCAACTATTAAGTATCTGTTTTTAATTGAAATTTTTTAGGGTGCCATTATTGTAAGCAACGAGATGTGATGTAAATTTGATAGCAACGTTATAATTTCGACACGGAAAGTTTATTTTTCGAAACGTAATGCATTTGCTTGGCGTAGCATCCAAATGCCAATTAATACCATCGGTAAACTTAACCACTGACCCATCGAGAATCCGAGCTGAAGTAGCCCTAAGTAACCATCTGGTTCACGTGTGTATTCAACCAAAAATCTAAAACTGCCATAGCCAACAAGGAAGATAGCTGAGATTGCACCCACTGGCTGTTTTTTCTTAGAAAACCACCATAACACCATGAATAATGCGACCCCTTCTAAAGCAAATTCGTATAGCTGAGAAGGGTGCCGTAAAATTTGATCTACTTGTGGAAAAATCATACCAAAACTACTATTAGTCGGTCGACCCCATAATTCACCATTAATAAAATTTCCCATACGCCCAGCGCCTAAGCCAAGTGGCACTAATGGTGCAACAAAGTCCATTATTTTCAACCATGGCTGAGGGTATTTTTTATGGAAAAAGTACATGGCGATAAGGACACCTAAAAACCCACCATGAAAGCTCATTCCACCTTGCCAAATTTTGAAAATATCTAACGGGTTAGACAGAAAGTTACCAAATTGATAGAACAATACATAGCCCATTCTTCCACCTAAAATAACGCCTAACGCACCATAAAACAATGCGTCATCAATCATTTGATTATTCCATTTGAACCAAGGCTTATGTTTGATTTGATATTGCGCTAGCAAGAAAAAACCTAAAAAGCCCGTGAGGTACATGAGGCCATACCAGTGAATACCAAAATCCCCAAGATGGATAGCGACAGGGTCAAATTGTGGATGAATTACCATATAATTTTTTAATTAACTGAAAGCAAAAGCATATGTTACTAGTAATTTAAATTTGCAGTTAACTAATTTACACTTCAAGATGTTTTCTAATTTATTTCTTATAAGTAATATGTCCTAGTCTTAGAAGAGTGAGAATAACATTCCTCAAACACAATTAAAGTATACCCAAAAGCTATGCATGGTTTAAAATTGAGACTTATCTATTTAGCTAGACTCATTTATATGCCTTAATATTGTTTACGAACTACAACACAGTGTCGTAAAATAACTGGTTAATGTGTGTTCGTATCGCAAGCTACTTCAGTCGAAAAAATTCTTGACGATAAAATAGTGGGAGTTAATGTGGTTATAATTCTGTATGAAGGGTCACGTGCTGATCCAAACATGCAAGATATGATTTATCCAATATTGTATTTGAAATTGAAAGACTAAATTACATCTTGCAATCCAACTACAGCAATGCACTAGATGTACTTCACGCGGTCAATACGTGATGTTACACAAATTGAAAGATAATAATATATGAATACAACATTCGCTTTAAAAACGGAAGAAAAAGAAATTTCTTCCAAGACATTTGGCTTGCCTCCTCATCCAGATGTTAGGATGACTGAGGATATCAATGGTCTGCAATATTTAGAAGTAGATAACGAATTTGCAACCGCTAAAATTGCTCTACAAGGTGGACATGTAATGACATGGCAACCCAAAAGAGAATCTCACCCAGTGCTTTGGTTGTCTAATAAAGCAAGATTCATGAAGGGGCGGTCTATTCGTGGCGGCGTGCCTATTTGTTGGCCCTGGTTCGGCGCACACCCTACTGATAGCGCATTGTGTCCTCATGGTTTTGCGCGTGTTATACCTTGGCGTTTAATCGATATTGATACTGCTTATAATGGGGACACGCGCATTGCTCTCGAAATGGAACAAACTGATGAGGCTAAACGTCAACTTTCTTATCCTTATAGATTGAATATGTTGATTACGATCGGACGCCGGTTGAAAATAGATTTATCAACGACCAATAATTCTGATCACCCATTTGTGATTGGTGAAGCGTTCCATACTTACTTATCTGTTAGCGATGTTGAGCATATTAGAATTACTGGCTTACAAGAGTGTGTGTATGCGGATAAATTGCAAAACTATCAACGACAGGTTGAAAATGGCGTACTAAGATTTAACGGTGAGTTTGATCGTGTTTTTCTGAATCATAGTGATGATTGCGTGATTCATGATGATGGCTATAATCGCTTAATTAGCGTATCAAAATCAGGTAGTGATACCACAGTAGTGTGGACGCCTTGGGAAGAAAAAGCCCATGAAATAGGGGATATGGGTGATGGTGATGAATGGCGTAAAATGATATGTGTTGAATCTACTAATGCGATGGAGAGTGCAGTCGTCATTAATCCAAATCGTACACACGTCATTACTGTGGAATATAATGTAGAGTCTTATTAATATTTTTTAAACTTGGCGTCTTAAATGTCAACCTATTGGTTTGGAAAGCGTTATTTGTTCATAAGGTGCCATCTAAATATTTACAGTATTGTCGTTTAAATTTTTGTAGATTCTGAATTTATTGGTATGATGCAAACATTAATTGTTAGTCTTTTTTTGGAAAGTTTAGGGGAAAAGTATGAAAGCAGTTTTATTAGCAGTATTTACAACAGGCTCATTGCTTATAGCAGGTCAAGCAAGTGCGGATCAAGCATTGGCAACAAAAAGTGGTTGTTTAGCTTGCCATGGCGTGGATAAAAAAGTTTTAGGCCCAGCTTTTAAAGATGTCGCAGCAAAATATAAAGGCGACAAAGGTGCAGAAGCAAAAATGATTGCTAAAGTTAAAGCAGGCGGAAGTGGTGTTTGGGGCCCTATCCCGATGCCAGCTAATAGTCCACAAGTAAAAGATAAAGACATTAAATCTATTGTGAAATGGATTCTTGCTCTTTAGTTAAAGTCGTTTTTACAACTTTTAGTTGATTAAAAAGCCAGCGGAAGCTGGCTTTTTAACTATGCAACAATGCCGAATAAGTATAGAAAAATGGCGCAAATAGCGATAGGTGCGACGATATTATTTGCAATCTTCCAGAATTTGAAATATTTGTCATTCAAGCCAAGCTCAGCTTGCACAGTTTTATTTTTCATCAGATAACCTGCAAAAATTGCCATCAATAAGCCACCTAAAGGCAGTAGTACAGTTGATGTTAGCTTATCAAGCGTATCAAATATCCCCAATCCAAATATAATTTCCACCTCTTTCCATGTGCTAAATGATAAGACGACACTTACGCCGATTAGCCAGATAAGGCAGCCTAAAATAAAACAAGCTTTGAGCCGGTTAATATTGGTACTCTCCACAACCCAAGCAATAGTCGGTTCTATCAAAGAAATAGAAGAAGTCCATGCGGCAAAGCCAACCAAGATAAAAAATAACGTGGCAATGAAATTACCCCATGGCATCATCCCAAAAGCGATAGGCAAAGTTTGGAAAATAAGACCAGGCCCTGCATTAGGTGCTAACTGATTAGCAAATACTAAAGAATAGATAGCTAGGCCTACTAATAAACCAAGCACGGTATCAAACAGCGCAATGTAAATTGTGGTGCGCGCGATAGAGATGTCTTTTTTTAAATAAGAGCCATAAACCATAACAGAGCCCATGCCTAAGCTTAGTGAGAAAAAGGCATGCCCAAGTGCAGAAAGCACAACAGCAGGACTAATTTTAGAGAAATCAGGTTTAAACATAAAGGTAATCGCAGCATTCATATCGCCGACAGATAAACTATAGCCAAGTAGCACTAATAAAATGGCAAATAATGCAGGAATTAAAATATTATTGGCTTTCTCTAAGCCGTAATTTAAACCACGTGCCACCACACTCATTGTTATTAGCATGAAAATGCTATGCCACAGCATGAGTGTTTTTGGGTCGGCTAATAATGCATCGAAATGAGCGCTTGATTGTGAGGCATTTATATTTGTAAATGCACCTTGCGCAGCACTAAAGATATAGCTTAATACCCAACCGCCAACGACACTATAAAAACTTAATATAAGTGCACCTGCCAATGTGCCCATTGCGCCTATGTATTTCCAATGAGGGGAAACGCCTGCTTTCTTCGCTAATGTTTTTATAGCATTAATTGGATTTTTCTGAGTACTTCGACCCAGCATGATTTCTGTCATCATCAAGGGGATGCCTACAATTAAAATACAGGCTAGAAAAATTAACACAAATGCGCTGCCACCATTGACACCGATCATATAAGGGAATTTCCATATATTGCCAAGTCCAATAGCAGAGCCTGTTGTGGCTAGTATGAATGTCCAT
Source organism: uncultured Methylophilaceae bacterium (assembly GCA_964549145.1). Lineage (GTDB taxonomy): Bacteria > Pseudomonadota > Gammaproteobacteria > Burkholderiales > Methylophilaceae. The sequence continues at coordinate 25,317 of CAZJUK010000004.1, read as the reverse complement.
TTATTTGTCCAAGTGCCTCGATGCTGCATGGTTATTCAGCCCTATTTTTAATGCTTAAAGTAGCGATTAGTTTCATTTTTAATTATTTTGGATAAAAGTAACAAGCCTATTAGATTAGGAATAGCCATTAAACCATTCATGATGTCAGAGAAATCCCAGACAAATTTTAAACTGGTCATTGCACCGATCATTACTGCCGCGGTAAAAAATACACGGAAAATTTTAATCACACGCCCACCAAACAAAAACTCGATCGCTTTTTCACCATAATAACTCCAGCCGATAATAGTAGAAAATGCAAAAAATGCAGTTGCAACAGCAACGATAATACGACCTGTTTCACCAAGTGTTTCAGCAATGCTCGCACTGGTTAATGCCCCTGCGCTAACGCCCAGTGTCCAGCTATCAGCAGTTAAAATAACCAGTGCGGTCATAGTACATACAAACAAAGTATCAATAAATGTTTGTGTCATGCTCACCAGTGCTTGTTTTACAGGGTCATTAGTACGCGCTGCTGCTGCTGCAATTGGTGCAGAACCTAAGCCAGACTCATTAGAGAATACGCCACGTGCAATACCAAAACGCATTGCAGCCGCAACAGTGGCGCCGACAAAGCCACCACTTGCTGCCGATGGATTAAATGCGTGATAAAAAATTAATCCAAAGGCTTCGGGAATCTCATTCAAATGCTGGGCAAGTACCCATAAGCAACAGGTGACATAGGCTGCAATCATGAATGGCACAATAAACGACGTGAATCTACCGATAGTTTTTATGCCGCCAATAATGACCAAGCCAGTGAGTAAGGTAAGAATAATACCTGTAGTCATGGTGGGAATTTGAAACGTAGTGGCAAAAATCTCTGCCGTGGCGTTCGCTTGTGTCATATTACCAATACCAAAAGCAGCACACACAGTAAAAATGGCAAATAAAGTTCCAAGCCAAGGTAAACCAGCCCCTTTACTTATGTAGTACATCGGCCCACCGCGCATGCCGTGTTCACCTTTTTCACGATATTTAACTGCAAGTAAGGCTTCACTATATTTAGTGGCCATTCCAACTAAACCTGTGACCCACATCCAAAAGACGGCACCTGGGCCACCCAGTGTGATAGCTGTAGCTACACCAACGATATTGCCAATGCCTACTGTTGCAGCCAATGCCGTCATCAATGCAGCAAATTGACTAATATCGCCTTCTTCGTCTTTGTCTTTGCTGAAAATAAGCCAAAAAGCATGCGGTAACACGCGAAATTGCACACCTTTTAAAATAATCGTCAAATACAAGCCTGTGCCAACCAATAACGTTAGCATGATAGGCCCCCAGACAAGGTTCGACAGAGTTGCTACAAAATTTTCGATTATTTCCATATTAATGCGTTTCTCCGTATAGACGGTTATAGTTAGAAATCATTAAGGTTTGCTATATTGCTTTTTGGTTAAGATTGGAAATGTTGTTTTAGCACCTTAACCATACAACTGTGATCAATTACGCCAGCGCTTTCACGAATGCTGTGCATCGCCCACATAGGATTCCCGATATCAATGGTAGGCATGCCGAGTTGAGATGCTAACGTCGGACCAATGGTACTGCCACAGCCTAGGTCAGTGCGGTGGGTATATTCTTGATAAGGCACTTTTGCTTTCTTGCATAGCTGAATAAACCGAGCTGCAGTTTCAGCATTAGTGCTGTAACGTTGGTTTGCATTGGTTTTGATGACAGGCCCTTTATTAACCATGGCGTGATGTTCCGGATCATACGCAGCAGGGTGGTTAGGGTGATAGGCATGCGCCATATCAGCGCTAATTAAAAAGCTCTTCGCATAGCTACGCAGGCGGTCTTCTTCACTGGTTTTAAAGTGCATACAAATGCGTTGCAAAATATCACGCACGAAACTACCACTTGCACCTGTAGCACTTTCACTGCCGACTTCTTCGTGGTCAAAAAATGCACATAGACTAGTAGTGTCTGGTGTTGCTGTTGCTAATAGTGCTTGTAATGCGGCGTGGCAAGAAGCTAAATTATCTAATTGACTATTCGCAATAAACTCTTGATTTACTCCCCAAAAACAGCCTTTTTGCGTATCGTATACATTTAAATCCCAAGTTAAAATATCTGCTGCCTTAATATTTAATGTTATTGCAATGGATTGTGTTAATTGTGCGTGCGCTTCGGTTTTGTCAGCAGCAAAGCCAAAAATTAGTGGTAACTCAGTCTGTTTGTTGAGTAGCAAACCTTTGCTATTCACTTCACGATTCATATGGATCGCAAGATTAGGTAAACGTACGACAGAATCGGTTAAGTGTATTAAGTGGGCAGTGTGATCTCCATCACTATGCACGTTGACGCGGCCAGCAAGACTTAAATCACGGTCGGTAAATGTAGCGAGAATAGGCCCGCCATAAACTTCTACCCCTAGCTGTGCAATGCCATTTTTAGTATGTGCCGCTTTTGGTTTTAAACGTAAGCCTGGTGAGTCTGTATGCGCACCAACTATTCTAAAGCCATGTGTTTGTAATGATTTTTCGCCCAATATGAAACTAATAATAGAAGCCCCATCACGAGTTACATAATAGCGACCACGCTTTTTAAGTTCCCATGCTTCGCTCTCAATTAGCGGTTCAAATCCATTATTTTCTAATTGCGAAATCGTACTTTTTACTGCATGCCATGGACTAGGGCTGTTATCAATATAATCTAGTAAATCTTGAGCTTGCTGCTTTGCTTTAGCTGAGGTTTCTGATGCCATGATTAAACCCAATCTTTATCGATTAAAAAGTCAGTGTAAAGTTTGGCTTCAGGACTGCCCGTTTCTGGTTTCCAATCGTATCGCCATTTCACAATCGGTGGCATGGAAAGAAGGATAGACTCAGTGCGGCCATTCGATTGCAAACCAAATAGTGTGCCACGGTCAAAAACTAAGTTAAATTCCACATAGCGGCCACGACGATATGCTTGATAATCACGCTGTTTTTCACCAAACGGTGACGCTTTGCGTCGTTGTAATATTGGCATATAAGCTTGTAAGAAGCTATCACCTACTGCGCGCATCATTGCGAAACTATGTTCAAAACTGATTGCATTAAAATCATCAAAGAAAATACCACCAATGCCGCGTGGTTCTTGACGATGTTTAAGATGAAAGTATTCATCACAGTGTTTTTTAAATGCTGGGTAATATGCAGCATCAAATGCATCCAGTGCTGTTTTATTGGTTCGGTGAAAATGAATGCAATCATCTTCAAAGCCGTAAAAAGGGGTTAAGTCCATGCCACCACCGAACCACCAAATAGCTTGTTCGGTATTATTAGACGCTTTAGCCACAAAAAAACGTACATTCATATGCACTGTTGGGGCATAGGGGTTGCGTGGATGGAACACCAATGAAACACCCATGGCTTCCCATTGCCGTCCAGCAGCTTCAGGATGTGCAATTGTTGCTGCAGGCGGTAATTTACTACCAATAACGTGTGACAGACCTACACCCGCCCGTTCAAATACATTGCCTTCTTCTAGTATACAAGTAGTACCTCCGCCACCCTCTGGACGTTGCCAACTATCTTGCATAAAGCTTTTTCCATCAGCAAGCTCTATTGCCTCAATAATTTTATTTTGTAGGTTTTGTAGATATTTTAGAACTGTTGGACTATCCATAGTATTAACTCTTTATCGCTTTGTTACCAATATCTTTGCGATACTGTGCGCCTTTAAATTGGATTTCTTCTGTGATTTCATAAGCACGTTGTTGTGCAAGCTTAATTGTGTCGCCTAAAGTGGTTATGCATAATACGCGGCCACCACTGGTAACAACATCACCATCTTTTAGTTGAGTACCTGCGTGAAATACGTAGGCATCTTCTAAATCATTTGGTAAGCCGGTAATTTTATCGCCAAGCTGTGGTTTTTCTGGATAGTTTTCACTAGCCATGACTACGCCAAGTGCAATACGTTGATCCCACTCCGCTTTTGCAGAATCTAGCGATCCATTAACTGCATGCTCAACTAGGCTCAATAAATCTGTTTTTAAACGCAATAAGATAGGTTGCGTTTCTGGGTCGCCCATGCGGCAATTGAACTCTAGTGTTTTGACGTCGCCATCTGAGCCGATCATTAAGCCCGCATACAAAAACCCAGTGTATTCAATCCCATCTTTAGCCATGCCGGCTATGGTCGGGTTAATAATTTCACGCATTACCTTGGCGTGTATTTCAAGGGTGACTATCGGTGCTGGTGAATAAGCGCCCATGCCGCCAGTATTTGGTCCTTGGTCATTATCTAATAAACGTTTGTGATCTTGGCTGGTGGCTAACGGCAGGATGTTTTTACCATCAACCATCACCATGAAACTGGCTTCTTCACCAGTTAAAAATTCCTCTATCACTACGCGCGCGCCCGCGCTGCCAAATTTACTGTCTGCCAACATCATATCCACCGCTGCATGGGCATCCGTTTCATTCATTGCAACAACTACGCCTTTGCCTGCCGCTAAGCCATCTGCTTTAATGACAATTGGGGCCCCTTGTTGAGACACATAGTTGTGGGCAGATTGTGTATCAGAAAATGTTGCATAAGCAGCAGTAGGTATATGATGACGCATCATAAATTGCTTAGAAAAATCCTTAGAGCTTTCTAGTTGTGCAGCTGCTTTGGTCGGGCCAAATATTTTCAGATTAGCTGCTCTAAAAGCATCCACTATGCCTTCAGATAATGGTGCTTCAGGGCCAACAATGGTTAAAGCGATTGCTTCTGACCGCGCGAATTCAACTAAGGCGGGTATCTCGGTAATAGCTATATTTTCTATGTCTAGGTCGAGAGCAGTGCCTGCATTTCCTGGAGCAACATAAACTCGGCTCACTTGTTTATTTTGAGTGACTTTCCATGCGAGTGTATGCTCACGCCCACCGCCACCAATGACAAGAATTTTCATAAGTTTACTTACTCTCTAATGCCTAAAATGTCTTACGCCAGTCAATACCATCACTAAATTATGCTCATCAGCTGCGGCGATCACTTCTTCATCTCGCATACTACCGCCAGGTTGAATAACGCAATTAGCACCTGCTTCTGCCAAAATATCAATGCCATCTCTAAATGGAAAAAATGCATCCGATGCGACAACTGAGTCTTTAAGCGTTAAATCGGCTGCTTGCGCTTTAATCGATGCGATTTTTGTACTGTCCACACGACTCATTTGACCTGCACCTACGCCTAATGTCATACCATCACCACAGAACACAATCGCATTAGATTTTACATATTTCGCTACACCCCAAGCAAATAGCATGTCTTCCATTTGCGTAGGTGTTGGCTGGCGTTTGCTCACAACTTTTAATGCTGCTAGTTCAATCTTATGATTATCTGCTGTTTGAATAAGTAAGCCAGAGCCGACACGTTTTGTGTCATGAGAATTACGGCCTTGCTGCCAATTGGTATCACCACCTTTTGGTAATGCAATTTTAAGCACACGGACATTCTTTTTAGCTTTGAGTATGGCTAATGCTTCATTCGTGTAGTTAGGTGCAATGAGCACCTCTACAAATTGCTTTGCAACAGCCTCTGCTGCTTGTGCATCCACCGTGACGTTAAATGCAATAATGCCACCAAATGCGCTGGTGCTATCGGTTTTAAACGCTTTGTTGTATGCAGCAAGTGCATGGTCGCCAATGGCTACGCCACAAGGGTTAGCATGCTTAACAATGACGCAAGCGGTTGCGTCGAATGATTTAACGCATTCCCAAGCCGCATCGGCATCCGCGATATTGTTGTAGCTGAGTTCTTTGCCTTGTAATTGTTCTGCGGTTACAAGTGTGCCAGGTGCTGGATGTAAATCTCGATAAAAAGCTGCTGCTTGATGTGGGTTTTCACCGTAACGTAAATCTTGAACTTTAACAAAGCGACTATTTGTTTGATCTGGAAACGATTTACGCGAACCATCTTCGTCGATAGATGATAGATAGTCGCTAATCGCCGCATCATAATTACTGATACGGTTAAATGCGGCCACGGATAAATTAAATAGTGTCGTTGATTTGAGTATGCCATTATTGGTATTGAGTTCATCTAGTACTGTTTTGTATTGGCTAGTATCAGTAATAACTGCAACGTCTTTCCAGTTTTTAGCGGCAGAGCGAACCATTGTTGGGCCGCCAATATCAATGTTTTCAATCGCATCTTCAAGACTGCAGTCTTGTTTGGCTACTGTTTCTTCAAAAGGGTAAAGATTTACGACCACCATATCGATATTAGGAATGTCGTGTGATTCCATAACAGATACGTGTTCAGGTAAATCACGGCGGCCTAAAATACCTCCATGTACTTTAGGGTGTAAGGTTTTTACACGACCATCCAACATTTCGGGGAATCCTGTGTAATCACTGACCTCAATCACGGGAATGCCTTTATCACGCAATAGTCTGGCAGTGCCGCCTGTCGATAAAATTTCTACACTTAATCGATTTAATGTTTGTGCAAACTCGAGTATGCCAGATTTGTCTGAAACACTAATCAAGGCTCTTTTAATAGATGTCATATATTTGAAGTGTTGTTTATATTAAATTTGTTAAATATGCTGATTTAAACTCAAGTTTCATTTTGGCATTTATTTTTTGGTGTTTGAGGTTTTGTTACGTGTTCACCAAATACAAAAGAGAGTTTGAATATTGAATTGTTTTTACTCTAACTCGTATAGTGCCATTTTTTTGCGTAATGTATTTCGGTTAATGCCCAACATCTCAGCGGCTTTACTTTGATTACCACCGACTTTATTTAAAATGTACACCAGCGTAGGTTTCTCTACACAATTTAGCACCATGCTATACACCGCATGTGGCAGCACACCATCAAGATTCAGAAAATACTCATCTAAAGACTCGACGATTGCTTTAGACAGTTTGCATTCTTTCGTCATTAAGCTGCAATCCCTTCGTTTGATTTATTAGGCATGTCTAAATCATAAACCAAGCGCCCATTTCTAGATTTAAGTTCAGCGAAGAAATCATTAATAGCCTGTAGTTGCAGTTCACTAGTTTGTAAAGTGTTCATGTGATGACGGAATGCCGCAGACCCAGCAAGCCCTTTGGTATACCAAGAGATATGTTTACGCGCAACACGCATACCAGTTAGTTCGCCATAAAAAGCATGTAAATCAACTAGGTGCTCCAGCATAACAGTATGAATTTCTTCTACCGTAGGCGGCAACATATGAGTGCCAGTGGCTAGATAATGATCAATCTCACGAAATATCCAAGGCCGACCTTGTGCGGCACGACCAATCATGACGGCATCTGCCCCTGTGTAATCTAAAACGAATTTCGCTTTTTCTGGTGTGGTAATGTCGCCATTCGCCATTAAGGGGATGTTAATCGCCTCCTTGACTGCAGCGATTGTGTCGTACTCCGCATTCCCTTTATATAGGCATGCACGTGTGCGGCCATGCATAGCGAGTGCTTGCACGCCAATATTTTCTGCCATTTTTGCAATTTGTACTGCATTCCGGTTTTCTAAGTTCCAACCAGTGCGAATTTTCAGCGTAACTGGCACATCAACCGCATTGACAACAGCTTTTAAAATTTGAGCAACCAACGGTTCATCTTTAAGTAATGCTGAACCTGCCATTACGTTACATATTTTTTTTGCTGGGCAACCCATGTTAATGTCAATAATTTGCGCGCCGTTATCAACATTGTACTTAGCTGCCTCTGCCATCATAGTCGGATCGGCACCTGCAATTTGTACTGAAATAGGGTCAACTTCGCCTTCGTGATTCGCACGACGCAGCGTTTTTTCGCTGCCATACAAAAGTGAATTAGAAGTAACCATTTCAGACACAGCTAAACCGGCACCCATTTTTTTGCAAAGCATCCGGAAAGGACGATCTGTTACGCCAGCCATAGGCGCAACGACAAGATTATTCTTAAGCGTAATTTGTCCGATTTTCATATAAAAAACATCTAGGAAAGTTGCTTATTTTATATGCAATATCGTGTTGAGGGAAATAGTATTTATTATTTTGTTAAAATATATACTCTTAACTTTTATTGGAATGGTTTTGTTTAAAAAAACTCAACAATTTGGTTAAAACATTTTGTGATGAGGAGCAATTCAGTTTTATAGCGATATGCTAAACTCATGCCAGTTAAATTCAGTGGGATAGTGATGAGGCAATACTTTAAATACGGGTTGAAATGCAGCATCTTTTTTTCTGCCACTCTTATGTTAATTGCTTGTGGACAAGATAAAGGGACAAGCGCTTCTGTTGGTGGAAAACCTCCGCCAGCAATGCTAGTGAGCGTGCTTGAGATGCAACCAACAACAGTGCCTATTCAAGCAGAAGCTGTGGCACAGACAGAGGGTGCTAAAGAGGTTGAGATTAGACCGCGCGTTGGTGGCATTGTGTTAAAAAGGTTATTTGAAGAAGGTGCAGAAATTAAGGCGGGTCAACCGATGTTTTTAATTGATCCAGTCCCTTATCAAATGAAAACGTCACAAGCCCGCGCACAGCTCGCACAGCAAAAAGCACGCGCAGCTCAAACAAAAAGAGAATCTAAAAGATTAAAAACACTATTAGAAACCGAGTCGATTAGTCAGCGTGAATATGATAATGCGACATCTGACTATGCCATGGCTGAAGCTAGTGTGCAGGAATATAAAGCAATACTGCACGAAGCGGAGTTGAATTTATCTTATGCTAGGGTCAAAGCGCCAGAAAGCGGAATGGCTGGTCGCTTTTTATATTCAGAAGGTGCGCTGGTAAATGCTAATACCAGTTTGTTAACGACGATTGTACAAACCTCACCAATCTGGGTGCGCTTTAGTTTGTCAGATTCTGAATTAAAACAATTAGGCGGCATGCTGACCAGTAAGACGGTTCAAGGTATTGAACTTATTTTGCCTGATGGGAGCAAGTATCCCGAGTCAGGCACATTAAACTTTTCAGCGAGTCGAATAGACCCCTCATTAGGTACGCAGCAATTACGCGCGGAATTTAAAAATGCTGATAAAACATTAATCCCAGGGCAGTTTGTACGTATACGCGTGACCACTGGAAGTAATGAAGGTGTTTTTCTAGTGCCGCAAGCTGCAGTTCTTACAAGTGAACAAGGTAAATTCGTTTTCGTAGCTGACAAAGATGAAGAAGGTAATATGATTGCTACGGTTAGGCCAATACAAGCTGGTAGTTGGAGTGGACAAGACTGGGTAATATTAGGCGGCTTAAAGCAAGGTGACAAAGTAATCGTCGATAACTTGATTAAAGTGAGGCCAGGGGCGGCTATTTCACCAAAGCAGTCTGTACCAAAAATTAATAACTCGGTTGGTGATCAAAACAAAGCGACCTCAACCAAAACCACCCCAAACAAAGAAATATAACGATACGTGGATAAATGATGACCAAGTTTTTTATTACACGGCCAATATTTGCCTCAGTACTGTCCATCATTATTGTGCTTTCAGGGTTGGCCGCAGCCTTTCAGCTACCTATCGCGCAATATCCAGAAATTGCGCCGCCTACGGTGCAAATTACAGCAAGCTACCCTGGCGCCAGTGCAGATACCCTATCTAAAACAGTCGCTGCACCAATTGAAGAGCAGTTAAGCGGTGTCGATAACCTGTTGTATTTTAGTTCCAGTGCCGATTCTAGTGGCACATTGGTAATAACTGCGACGTTTGATATTGGCACAAATATTGATCTAGCCACTTTTAATGTCAGTAATCGCGTCAATATTGCTACGCCCCGATTACCAGCCGAAGTGCGCCGTAACGGTTTAATCGTACAGAAAAAATCAAATGACATTTTGATGGCGGCGATGCTGACATCGAAGAACCAAAAACATGACCGTTTATACATAAGCAACTACGCCACTTTAAATGTGTTGGATGAAGTGAAACGAATTAAAGGGGTGGGCGATGCGCGTATTGTTGGTGGGCAAGATTATTCGATGCGTGTATGGTTACGGCCAGATCGTATGGCCCAATTAGGCATTAGTACGACGGATATCGCTAACGCGATTAACGCACAAAATAATCAGTATGCAGCTGGTAAAATAGGGGCAAATCCTGCACCAGAAAACCAGCAACTGATTTATACCGTCACTGCCAAAGGGCGGTTGTTAGAGCCAGAACAATTCGGCAATATTATCGTACGAGCCGACGGTCCCAATGGTATTTTGTACCTTAAAGATGTTGCTCGTATCGAGCTGGGTGCGGAAAGTTATAACACCTCATCAACGCTAAATGGTGAGACGGGTGTTGCTATTCTAGTGTTTTTGCAAAGCGGTGCCAATGCATTAAATACTGCTAGTACGATTAAATCAAAACTAGACACGTTGCAAGAAAGTTTTCCTAAAGGCATGACGTATGCAATTCCTTACGATACTAGTGACTTTGTTGCCTCGACTATTGAAGAAGTACTAAAAACATTTGTCGAAGCTTTGCTGTTGGTCGTGCTAGTGGTGTTCCTATTCTTGCAGAATTGGCGAGCAACACTAATTCCAATCATTGCGGTACCTATTTCATTGATTGGTACATTTGCTGGGCTTTATCTATTTGGATTTTCAATTAACTTATTGACATTATTCGCTATGATTCTAGCGGTTGGTATAGTGGTTGATGATGCGATTGTGGTGCTTGAAAATACAGAAAGATTAATGCAAGAAGAGGGCTTAAATCCATTTCAAGCCGCAGCTAAATCGATCAATCAAGTCTCTGCAGCTGTGATCGCAATGACGTTAGTGGTCTGTGCGGTATTTGTACCTGTGGCTTTCCAGGGCGGGATCGCTGGCCAGCTATACCGTCAATTTGCGGTTACAGTCGCGATTGCAGTAGTGATTTCAGGGGTGGTGGCGCTCACATTAACCCCAGCATTGTGTGCCATGATTTTGAAAAACTCGCATGGGCAAGAAAATGCTTTCTTTAAAAAATTCAACAATAGTTTTAGCTGGTTAACTAAGTTATACACAAATACTGTTGATTTAACCCTACACCATAAAATTGTTGGTGCTATTGCCTTCGGTGGCTTTATTGTGGCAATGGTGTTGTTGTTCCGCACTGTACCGGGTAGCCTTGTGCCGCCAGAAGATCAAGGTTACATAATCTCAGCGATTGTGATGCCAGATAATGCGACCTTAAGCCGCACCACTAAAACAACGGAAAGCATTCGCGCTGCGATTGCACAAGACGAAGCAGCTGATTCTCAGTTTGTTATTAATGGATTTGAGTTGTTCACTGGTGGCAACAAGACGAATGCGGCCACCATGTTTGTCAGAATGACAGATTGGGATGAAAGAAGCGCAACTGCTGATGATGTGGTCGGTAGATTAACTGGTATTGGTATGCAGCAGCCTGATGGTTTGGGTTTTGCGGTAAACCCGCCAGCGATTCGTGGTTTAGGCTCTGCTGGTGGATTTGAAGTCTATGTACAAAGCCAGCGTGATTCCGACCCCATTAAGTTGGCACAAGTGATGAATAACTTAATGGAAGCTATGCGAGCAGAGCCGACATTGGCTGGCTTAAATAGCTTTTTCCGCCCAACAGTACCACAGCTAAAAATAGAAGTGGATGAAGCAAAAGCCATCTCTTTACATGTGAAAATTGCCGATATTTATACAACCTTACAGGGTACGATGGGGCAATATTATGTGAATGATTTCAATAAAAATGGGCGTACTTATCGGGTGCAATTGCAAGCAGAGTCTGATTTTAGAATGAAGCCAGAAGACTTGGGTAGGGTTTATGTGCGTAGCCAACCAACGGCAACAAATCCTTTAGGGAATATGATCCCACTATCAGCTATAAGTACTGTACATAATGAGATTGGCGCAGAGCAACTCGAGCGTTATAACGGTTTGTTATCGGCTAAGGTTTTTGGTAGTGGGGCGCCAGGCGTGAGTTCGGGTGATGCCATTAAAACAGTAGAGCGCCTTGCTAAAGCCAGCTTGCCTGATGGTTATAAAATTGCGTGGACAGGAAAAGCTTATCAAGAAAAGCGTACAGGTAATGCAGCCATGCTCGCTTTTGGTTTCGCCATTATCATGGTGTTCTTGATTTTGGCTGCCCAGTTTGAAACATGGGCGCTGCCACTAGCCGTAATAATGGCGGTACCATTTGCACTTACTGGTGCCTTGTTAGCAGTGCTATTCCGTGGGATGCCTAACGATATTTATTTCCAAATTGGTATGATCACTCTTATAGGTTTGGCTGCCAAAAATGCGATTTTGATTGTTGAGTTTGCCAGCCAGAAAATGGAAGAGGGTATGCCTGTTGGTCAGGCAGCATTAGAAGCCGCACGATTAAGGTTTAGACCAATTGTAATGACTTCTATGGCATTTGTATTAGGTATAGTGCCAATGGTGATTGCCACAGGAGCTGGTGCAGCGGCAAGGCGCTCAATGGGAACGGGAGTCTTTGGCGGTATGATTTTAGCCACCTTTGTAGCAACCATTTTCATTCCTTTATTTTTCACCTGGCTAAGTCATAAAAAAGTACACCTTGGTTTGCCTGAGGATGTAAATAGGAGCCAGCAGTGATGCTAAATATAGCCCCAATTATGTTTTCAGCTACCAAAATATTTAAACTTATATCAATTATAGGGTTAACAACAGCCCTTTTTGGTTGTGTTCTAATTGGACTGGATTATAAGCGACCTGAATTAGCCTTACCAGATAGTTATGGTGCAGTCGAGGTATCCACACTTAATAACATACCCAATCAATGGTGGACTTTATATGAAGACCCGCAATTAAATGCATTAGTTGATATGGCGTTTAAAAACAACAGTAGCATTAAAGCTGCAGTTGCTCGTATTGAAGAGGCTGATGCGCAAATGCGTGAAGTCGGTGCAGCTTTATTGCCGACAGTTGATTTTGAAACTAATGCTACACGTAACCGTGTGACAGAGTTAGGTGTGTTTCCACCATTTGGGCAAAATCCACGCAATAATTATAATTTAGGATTGAATGCATCATTCGAAATTGATTTTTGGGGAAAATTAAGACGCACTAGAGAAGCCGCACGCGCTAATTACTTATCCACAAAGTATGCTAAAGATACCGTTACACTTTCTATACAAAGCTTAGTAGTAAGCAGCTATTTAAACATTCGTAGTTTAGATTCTCAGCTAGCAAACGTTAAGGAAAACTTTACCACAAGTGAGGAAAGCTATGCGCTTGCTAAACGTCGTCATGCCGGTGGCATTGTGTCTATTCTTGATGTGCATCAAGCTTCATTAGTCCGCGATGATTTATTACTGCAAGAACAAGAAATTATGCGCCTCAGGAGGCTTACAGAGCATGTGTTGATTATTCTAACTCTGGAAGAAACCGATGTAGACCGCGCTGATTTAATGGTAATGCCAATACCGCCAATGCCACCTGTAGGTTTGCCATCAGAATTGTTAGAAAGTCGACCAGATGTAAAGCAAGCTGAACAGGGTATGGTGGCCGCAAATGCTGATATTGGTGCTGCAAAAGCAGCACTTTATCCGAGTATTTCTTTAACGGGTAGTCTCGGTGGCGAGAGTTTAGAGCTAGGTGATGTACTTAAATCTGCTTCGCGTATTTGGTCTTATGGTCTAAGCATTGACTTACCTATCTTTAATGGTGGCGCGTTAAATTCACGTGTCGATCAAGCGAGTGCAAGGCAGAAGCAAGCCTTGCAAGCTTATATTAACGCCATAGCATTAGCGTTTCAGGAAGTGAATGATGCACTAGTGAATTTGCGTCAATATAAAGCGATAGAAATTATTGCTGATTCAAAAAAGAAAACGACATTTGCCATGTTGCAAGTTGCACAAAACCGCTATAAAGAAGGTTATTCTGGCTATTTAGAAGTATTGGCAGCGCAGCGAAGCCACATTGATGCTTCACAAAGCTTTGTACAAAGCCGCCAAAATACTTTGAGTGCAACGGTGGATTTGTTTAAATCTTTAGGAGGTGGCTGGCAAGATATGGCGCATACTGAACCTGAACACTCCGAAAGTACAATGAGCGAATAAACATTAGCTTTAATTCTCCAACTTTCATGTCTCTTCCCAGGGAAAACCTAGGGCTGTAATGCCTTGCTTAAGGTCCTCCATTGCGATTAAAACTTCTGTCTTTTCACCCTTTAAACCTAGCTCAGTAGTACGTCTTTCGTGAGTTTTTGGCAGGCTGAATAGCTTAAGCGATGGGTGTTTGGTTAGCATGGTGTTCATGAAGTCAATTAAATCACTTTCGCCTGCTTCTCTGACCCAAATGGAGGCCTCTATATAGTCTTGTTGATGAAATAAGTGCGCATAGTATTTATCTAAAACCCATGCCACCATTGGGTGCGCCATATTAGGAAAACCTGGCACAAAGTAATGCGTATTAATACTAAAGCCTGAAACACGATTGACTGGGTTTGGAATTAAATCTGCACCTTTAGGAAAATCTCCCATGATGACACGTTTGGGGTAAGCGCTATCACCATATTGGGCGACTATTTCTGCTTCTGCACCTGGATGTCGCTCGATGGGTACACCAACCGCTTTTGCTGCGCATTGTCGCGTGTAATCATCAGGTGTGGCACCGATACCACCAAAGCTAAAAACGATATCACCACGTGTCATGCTAGCTTTAAGTGAGGCAGTAATCTGCTTGGGGTCATCACCTAAGAAATTTGCCCAACTCAGTTGTAGCCCACGTTTGGAAAATAATTCAATTACTTTCGCTAAATGTGCATCTTGACGTTTTCCAGAAAGGATTTCATCACCAATAATGTAAAGACCAATTTTTTGCATAAGGGTAATTTAAAAATCTAAAAATTTATTTTACGTTATATCGTCTCATCCGCTAGTATTTAATTTTGTTAATCGGTTGTTAAACTTCTCTATTAATAATGGCGGTAAACTTTTAATGTTAAGTGCATGCGTCAATATAGAGGCATTACCTTCTTGTAGCTCTTTTAAGCCTAGCGCTGTGCGGATGCTGATACTTTGATCATCATGTTCTAATAAGGTGATAACATCACCAGCGCCAATTTCACCTTCTTCAATCACTCTATGATAAAAGCCACTAAAGCCACTGAGTAAAAAGTCTTTGATAATAGCGGTGTTGTCGAGTTTTTTTGCTAGCTTAAAACATGGAATACGTGGCATTGTGGCTTGAATTATAGCGCCGCCTACTTTAAAAATATCACCCACATAAACGCTTTCTTCTAATAAACCTGAGACAGACAAGTTTTCACCAAACGTTCCGTAGGCTAATGATTCCTTCCCTAGTATTTTCTGCCAGTGTGGGTAATGCTCAATGGGGTAACTGTAAACGGCTTGAAACTCACCCCCATGTACGGTTAGATCGGCCTGTCCATCACCAACTAAATTAATTTTATTTAACCAAATGCGACTTGTTTGCGGCTTCTTGTTGATGCCTGTTAAAACAGCATCGCCATTGATTTTAATTGATTCTGGTTGTGATACATTCACTGAAACTAGCTTCATTAGTGTTGACTCAATAAAAGTGGTACTTAATACTGACTTAAAGTAAAAAAACCTGCAATACGTAAAACAGCGTAATGGTGACTTTTGATGGCCAAATAATAAGGTTAAAACATCAGTATTTAAATATGCTTTTGTATGGAAAATTAATTGCTCCACAACTGTCACCGTTGTACTATTCATGCATTAATAATTATCATAATAAAGCTGATGACCATCATCGCTGAGAAAGCTAGACATTATGTTGTTTGTTATTTCACCTGCTAAAAACTTAGACTTTGAAACACCTGCTGTGACTAAAGTGGCTAGTCAGCCACGTTATTTAGACCAATCACAAGTGTTAATAAAGCAGTTACAACAGCTTCCTGTTCAAGATGTTGCATCATTAATGAAATTGAGTGCTAAGTTAGCAAGCTTGAACTTGGGCCGTTTCCAATCATGGACACTGCCATTTAATGCCAGTAATGCCAAGCAAGCTATCTTAGCTTTTAATGGCGATGTTTATACAGGACTCGATGCAGCTAGTTTAGATGAAGCAGGCTTTGATTTTGCCCAAAAACACTTGCGTATATTGTCGGGCTTGTATGGCGTGCTTAAGCCGCTGGATTATATCCAACCTTACCGCTTAGAAATGGGCACTAAATTAGCGAACAGCAAAGGTAAAGATTTATACGAGTTTTGGGATGAGCAGCTGAGGTTTTCTTTAGAAGCCGAGCCTGCATTCTCTGATGAAGTGTTAATCAACTTAGCCTCTAATGAATATTTTAAGGCCGTAAAAGTGAAGCAACTTAAGGCAAGGGTTATTACGCCGATGTTTAAAGATGCTAAAAATGGACACTATAAAATCATTAGTTTCTATGCCAAAAAAGCACGTGGTTTAATGAGCCGTTATATTATTGATCATAAAATTATAGAGGCTGAGCAGATAAAAGCATTTGATATCGATGGCTATTACTTTAATCAAGCCCAATCAACGGCTGATGATTGGGTATTTTTACGAGATCACACTTGAAAGGTTGAGTTTATTCGTTAAACGTCACTAAAATAGTTGAGCATCGATATGATGGTTTAAGAAGTATGCGATACGCAGGTAATACTACGGCGTGAATGGTGCAATGTTTTACATTAGAATACTTGCTTAGCTTTAGTGCAGAGTAAGGCGCTATTGGCGGGAAAAGAACTCATTTTCATGTTACAAGATTAATTTCAAAGGGGTACAAAATGGCATTACGTATTGGCGATATAGCTCCAAACTTCACCATTGCAACAACCAATGGTGAAATCAACTTTCACGACTGGGCAAAAGGAAAATGGGTTTTTTTCTTTAGTCACCCAGCGGATTTTACTCCTGTTTGCACTACTGAAATGGGTAGAACGTCTCAATTAGCACCAGAATTTGAAGCACGAAATTGCGCTCCACTAGGCCTTTCAGCAGACACTGTTAAGGAACATCTAGGTTGGATTGAAGATGTCAATGTAACACAAAATACATCGCTTAAATTCCCTATCATTGCTGATGCGGACAAAAAAATTGCAGCGTTATATGACATGATTCACCCGTCAGAAAGCAATACAGCAACCGTACGCTCGGTCTTTATCATTGATCCAGAAATGAAAATCCGTTTAACAATGACATACCCGATGGCGGTTGGTCGTAATTTTGATGAGATTTTACGTGTACTTGATGCGCTTCAAACGGGTGATAAGCATGGCATTGCGACACCAGCAGATTGGCAGCTAGGCGATAAGGTGATCATTCCGCCAACAGTCAGCAACGCGGATGCCAAAAATAAATTTCCACAAGGTTTTGATGAAATTAAACCATACCTACGTTTTGTAGATGTGGCTAAGTAACGTGCCATAGGTTCAAATACAGGCGCAAGGTATGATTAGGTATCTTGCATCTGTAATTGGTAGATTCAACTTTAATAAACATACGCCAATTTGGTCAATCGCTTGAAATCATTCAGCCTAAAGCTAATAAAATATTTGATATGCATGGCGCACAATAACATTTTCAGCCTAAGCTTCTAGCAAAAACTCTAGTGAGCGCCTTCCCAATTGTTACTTACACCAACCTCGGCGAGCAAAGGCACGTCTAATTTAGCCACGTCCTGCATCAACTCTGGTAAAGTTTTCTTCACCAGCTCTAATTCTGCATCTGGTACTTCTAAAATCAGCTCATCGTGCACTTGCATAATAAGTTTTGATTGTAAGCGCTCGTTAATGAGCCAGTTGTGCACGGCAATCATCGCGAGTTTAATTAAATCGGCCGCAGTACCTTGCATAGGTGCGTTAATGGCTGCACGTTCTGCACCTGCTCGTCTGGTGCCGTTAGGGCTATTAATCTCTGGTACCCATAATCGTCTGCCAAAGTAGGTTTCCACATAACCTTGTTCTTTAGCCAGTGCACGCGTGTTATCCATGTATTGTCGAACGCCTGGGTAGCGCGCAAAATATCGTTCGATATAGCTTTGCGCAGCTTTGCGTTCAATGTTTAAGTTTTGAGCAAGGCCAAAGGCGCTCATACCGTAAATCAGTCCAAAGTTAATAACTTTGGCATAACGACGTTGTTCGGTGTCAACTGTTTCTTTTTCTACACCAAATACTTCTGCCGCTGTCGCGCGATGGATGTCTTCATTATTAGCGAAGGCTTTAAGCATGCCTTCATCTTGAGATAAATGCGCCATGATACGAAGCTCAATTTGTGAGTAGTCAGCCGAGACAATATGACTTCCTTGTGGCGCAATAAATGCTTCACGAATTCGGCGACCTTCTTTCGTACGCACAGGAATGTTTTGTAAATTAGGGTCTGAACTTGCTAATCTGCCAGTAATTGCCACCGCTTGGTTATAGCTAGTGTGTACTCTGCCTGTAGTTGAATTAATCATTTTTGGCAGTTTGTCGGTATAAGTTGATTTGAGTTTTGCAAGCCCGCGATACTCCAATAATACTTTTGGTAATGGGTGATCTAACGCAAGTTGCTGCAGCACATTTTCATCAGTACTAGGTTTGCCACTAGGTGTTTTTTTAATCGGTTTAATGCCTAGTTTGTCAAATAGAATCTCTTGCAACTGTTTTGGGCTGGCTAGGTTAAAAGGCTGGCTGGCTAGTTCGTAGGCTTTATTTTCTAGCTCAACTAATCGCATGCCTATTTCATTACCTTGGCTAAGTAACATATTGGCATCAATCAACACGCCATTACGTTCAATTGTGTATAAAATTTCCATCGAGGGCATTTCAATTTGACTGTAAATAAAGTCGAGTTTTTTATTTTTAATCACATGCTGGTGTAAAGCTTCATGTATTTGCAACGTAATATCAGCGTCTTCAGCGGCATATTCACTGGCGGTTTCTACGGTCACCTCATTAAAACCAACTTGTTTGGCTCCTTTACCAGCAACGTCTGAAAAATGAATCGTTTCCAACCCTAAATGACGCATAGCAAGGTCATCCATGCCATGGCTACGGTGGCTTTCCAATACATATGACTGTAATAAAGTATCGTGTTCAATACCATTGAGTTCGACATTGTGGTTTGCGAGTACGTGTTTATCGTACTTTAAATTCTGACCTACCTTCTTAATCAATGGATTTTCTAAAACCGGTTTTATTTTGGCTAATGTTTCTTGAAATGGTAGTTGTGCTGGTGCATCAAAATAATCGTGGGTGAGTGGTAAATAGGCGGCTTTGCCTACTTCTACACTAAATGACATGCCAACAATTTGTGCCTTCATTGGGTCTAAGGAGGTAGTTTCTGTATCAAAACAAATTAATGGTGCGTTGTTAAGTTTATCTAACCAAAGATCAAAATCTTCAGTGGTTAATATAGAGCTATATTCACGACTTGTATTAGCCGAAGCAGCAAACAGATCGGTTGTTGCTAGCGCGGACTTTTCTCTCGTTGCATTAGAAACAGGTGTTATTGTTGTGCCTGTTTTTGCAGCAGCACCATCAGACATATTTTCTAATTCGCGTTTCCAGCTTCTAAAACCAAAGCGATCAAATAATTCAGCAAGCTTAGGTTTATCAACTGGCTGTGGCGCAAGATTGTTTAAATCATCTTGAATGCCAACATCGCACCGAATCGTTATAAGCTCTTTTGCTGTTGGCAGCCATACTAGTGCCTCGCGTAAATTTTCACCTACTTTACCTTTAATGCTGTCTGCATTTTCAATTATATTATCAAGTGATCCATATTCTTTTAGCCATTTCACTGCAGTTTTCGGACCGACTTTATCAACGCCGGGCACATTGTCTACTTTGTCACCGATGAGCACTAAATAATCAATCATTAAATTGGGTGGAATGCCGAACTTTTTCTCAACACCTGCAATATCTAGTACTTCGTCTGTTCTTCTAAAAGCATCACGCATGGTGTTGATGACAGTGACATGTTCATTTACCAACTGTGAAATATCTTTATCACCAGTTGAAATAATCACTTTGACGCCCTCGCGCTCTGCTTGTTTTGCCAGCGCTCCAATTACATCATCTGCCTCTACGCCATTTTCCATAATGAGAGGCCAGCCCATGGCCTTAATCGCATCGTGTAATGGCTCAATTTGCGGACGTAAATCATCTGGCATACTAGAGCGATTGGCTTTATATTCAGGGTAAATATCATCACGAAAGGTTTTGCCTTTGGCATCGAAAATGCAAGCACTATAATCAGATGGATAATCTTTATGTAAGCGGCGCAACATATTAAGTACACCTTGAATCGCACCAGTAGGTTCGTTGGCGCTGTTTCGTAAATCAGGCATAGCGTGAAAAGCACGGAACAAATAAGACGAGCCGTCTACCAATAGTAATGTTTTCATGTGTTGGGTCTCATAGATTGAATCTTAAATTGATGCGATTGTATTTATACTGTATTTTACCTGTATATGGAGTGAGTTAGTTGACTTGAAAAACTCCTTTTTTTATTCATAGGAACACAACCATGGCAACAAATAAATTACCAACAATAAACTCGCCTGAGCTGTTGCACGGGCATTCTGAGTCTCACGAATCTTGGCATGCCTTTGAAGTGATGTCTGAATATGTCAGCGCGACCGAAAAATTAAAAAAAATTATGCCTGCTGTTTCTATTTTTGGTAGTGCACGTACCAAGCCCGGTCACCCGTATTATAAATTGACAGAAGAAGTAGCAAGGCTGCTTTCTGATTCTGGCTTTAGTGTGATTTCCGGGGGTGGGCCAGGTATTATGGAGGCCGCAAATAAAGGTGCTTATGCTGGTAGTGGTCCAAGTGTGGGATTGAATATCGAGCTGCCGTTCGAACAAAGTGGTAATGAGTATCAAGATATAGGTATTACCTTTAAATACTTTTTTATGCGCAAAGTAATGTTTGTAAAATATGCTGCTGCCTATGTGGTGATGCCAGGTGGCTTTGGCACGATGGATGAGTTGATGGAAGCGATGACTTTAGTGCAAACTGGCAAAGCTAAAAAAATGCCGATTATTTTAGTCGGTAAAGAGTTTTGGGCTGGTTTGGTTGGCTGGCTAAAAAATACATTAATTGCGGAAGGCATGGCCTCACCTGAAGATATTGATTTAATCCAAATAATTGATGAGCCCAAAAGTATTGTTGAGGCTATATTTAAACATTATGAGTCTAGTGGGTTTCAGCTTAGCCCAGAAGAGCGAGAAATTCAGTTTTATTTATAGATTAATTGGGTGTTTTAAGAGGCTTTTGTTAGAATAGAATTATCGATATTGTTTGATAGGAGAGCAGTGTGAAAAAATTAAAAATAAAGCATTTAATTGCATTAACGATGATGTTGTTTTTATCGCCAATGCATGTTTTGGCTAAAACACCTGCTAACGCCGAATTGTTAGAAGAGGTTCCGCCGCCGCCAAAAGTAAGCGAAGGCGAAGCCCTAGATGAGCCTGAAGTAACTATCCGCAAAAAAGGTAAAGATACCGTTGAAGAATACCGTATAAATGGTGATCTTTATATGATGAAGATAACACCAGATCATGGTGTGCCGTATTATTTACACCGTGAGGATAAAGGTGCTGAATGGGTCAATATTGGACCTAACCCGCCCTTGTCTGTGCCTAAGTGGATCCTATTCAGATTTTAATTTTCTGATTGAGGTTGCCATGCCTTTTCTTTTGTTCAAAACATTTTTTTATTAAGTTCTTATGTCGGTATTTACCACTTTAACACTGCAAGAAGTTCAAGATTGGTTGCAAGATTACGATCTTGGTGTCATCACCGATCTTAAGGGCATTGCTGCAGGCATTACCAACACTAATTACTTCGTGATTACCGAATCTAAACGTTTCGTGCTGACAGTTTTTGAAAAAAATACAATGCAGGAGTTGCCTTATTTTGTACATTTAATGACGCACTTAGCGCAACATAAAGTGCTGTGTCCAACGCCAATTATGAATAAAAATGGTGAGAGTTTGCACTTGTTAAAAGGCAAGCCAGCATTATTAGTCAGCTGCTTAAAAGGTAAGGGCGTTGAGGCCTCAACTGTAAACCAGTGTGCAGAAGTAGGTGCCGCATTAGCAAAAATGCATATAGCTGGGCAAGCTTTTAAAAAAAGTAATACAAACCAAAGAAATGATGCTTGGTTTGCTGATACAGCCTCGTTGGTAATGGATAAATTAAATACTAAAGATCAAAATTTACTCAGTCAAGCATTGGTATTTAAGTCGAAATTAGATTTAGACGCATTGCCAGGTGGTGTTATTCATGCAGATTTATTTTGCGACAATGTGTTATTTGATGGTGAAGAACTCGGCGGATTCATTGATTTTTACTATGCGTGTAATGGAGTGTTTGCTTACGATGTCGCCATCGCTGTCAATGATTGGTGTTTGCTCGATAATGGTGTATTTGATGATCCAAAATTAAATGCATTCATGCTGGCTTATACTGAAATTCGCCCATTTGATAATGCTGAACAAAACGTGTGGCAGGGTTTGCTATGCATTGCGGCGCTGCGCTTTTGGCTATCTCGTTTGCATGATTGGCATTTTCCACAAGAGGGGGAACTAACCCATGCTAAAGACCCTGAGCATTTCAAACAAATTTTACTTAAGCGTGCAAGTTGAATAGGGATTAAGCATGGCTATATTGGCATCACGCACTAAAACAGGTATTAGTTGGGTATCTGAAAGTTTGGCTTTGTTTAGGCAATCACCCAGAAAATGGTTAATGGTCGCTCTGGCTTATATTGGCTTATTTGTTATATTGCCCTCTTTGCCTGGTTTGCAGTTTCTTGCACTTTTGACGGTGTTAATCTGGCCATTTGCAATAGCAGTTATCGTAAAATACTATAGAAATGCTGAAATGCAAAAAACGGAGACGTTATCCGCAGTCATTAAAAGTATCCAGCCTGCAATGAATTCATTGATTTCATTAGGGTTAATTTGTTTGCTTTATTTGTTTGCGACCAATTTTTTACTAGGATCAGAAGCTGATTTTTTAACCGAGTTTTCCAACAACAAAGAAACCATGTCTGAGCAAGAGTTAGCCAAAATGATGACTCAAGCCATGTCGTTTCTATTTAAATTTTTGTTAATGCTAATTCCATTGTTAATGGCAACTTGGTTCTCACCTATGCTAATTGCATTTAATCGCTACCCTCTAATGAAAGCGATTAAATCAAGCGTTGCAGGCTCATTACAATATATAGTTGCATTGTCTGCATCATGGCTGTTAATGGCAGCAGGGTTTGTTGCAATGACTTTGGTAGTTAGTGTCATCGTTGGCGCCCTATCAGCAATAATGCCAGCAGCATCACAAACTCTAGTTTCGTTTCTCACATTTGGTTGCATGTTACTGGCAACTGCAGTCATGCTTGCTTTTCAATATGTCAGTTATCGCGATATTTTTAGAGCAGCTTAAGGCCGCATTTAAAAGAAGCAATATTTAAAACTTAGTATTAAATATTAGTTTTAAATCTTTTCAAGTTTAGCAAACTCTAATGCTAGCCATTTCAAACCAGCTTGACCAAAGTTGATCTGAACACGCATGTCATTTTCACTGCCTTCGTAACTTACAATCACACCAGGGCCAAACTTTTTATGTGAAACTGCTTGGCCAATTTTCCAGGGCATGGCACTTTTTTGCGCACTGCTAGATTGACCACTCATTACTTTGGGCATTTGGTTGTAATCACGACCACCAGATTTTGGCATAGGTTTGCTGTTTAAGCGTTTTAATAGCTCCTCAGGTATTTCATCTAAAAAGCGTGATGCGATGCCATACCTTACTTTCCCATGCAGCATGCGGCTTTGCGCATGGCTTAAGTATAAGCGTTGTCTTGCTCGGGTGACGGCCACATACATCAAACGGCGTTCTTCCTCTAAGCCGTTATTTTCATACATGCTTTGTTCATGTGGGCATAAACCTTCTTCTAAACCGCTAATAAAAACAGCTCTAAATTCTAAGCCTTTTGCCGCATGTACTGTCATGAGTTGCAGTGCATCATAGCCAATAGTGGCTTGGTGATCACCTGCTTCTAAACTGGCATGCGTTAAAAATTGCGTGAGTAAATCTTGTTCAGTTTCACCATCCACATTATTGTGATTACCAAAATCTTGGTTGGTAAATGCGACTGCTGCAGTCACCAATTCTTCTAAGTTGGCAATACGATCTTCGCCATCTTTAGTATTTTGATAATGTAACTTTAAGCCAGATGTGGTAGTAACTAGCTCAGCTACTTCAGATAATGAAATGCCATAAGCTTGATCCGTCATTTCACGAATTAAGGCGACAAACTGTGCAATTTTACCGTTAGCTTGGCAAGCCGCTGTCCACAAACTAATACCTTGCTGACGTGCAACCGCTTGTAATTGTTCTAAGCTGCGTGCGCCAATACCACGCGCAGGAAAGTTAATCACACGCAATAAAGCCATATCGTCATTCGCGTTTGCCATTAAGCGCATATAAGCGAGTGCGTGCTTAATTTCTGCACGTTCAAAAAAACGTAATCCGCCATAAACTCGATAGGGAAGATTGGCCGAAAATAGCGCATGCTCCAAAATGCGTGATTGCGCATTGCTGCGATAAAGTAGAGCCATATCACTTAAATCCATGCCTTCAGCATGCAACATTCTTATTTCATCAACAATAAATGCAGCTTCATCAGTGTCGTTATAGGCTTCATAAATTCGCACAGGCTCACCACTGCCTGCAGAGGTCCATAAGTTTTTACCTAAGCGATTTTTGTTGTGTGAAATGATGGTATTTGCCGCATCCAAAATATTGCTGTGTGAGCGGTAGTTTTCTTCAAGCTTGACGATGTTTTGCACATTGAAATCAGTTTCAAAGTCCCGCATATTGCCGACACGCGCACCGCGAAAACCATAGATGGATTGATCATCATCGCCCACTGCGAATAAGCAATTATTATCGCCTGCTAATAATTTTAACCATATATATTGTAAACGATTAGTATCTTGAAACTCATCAACTAAAATGTATTTAAAGCGTGATTGATAATGTTCACGAATGTGCGCATCGCGTTCTAATAATTCATAGCAACGTAATAAAAGCTCTGCAAAGTCTGCTACGCCTTCGCGGCTGCATTGCTTATCATATTCTTCATATATTTCACGTAATTTTTGAGAATGTGCATCATAAGCGTCCACCTTATTTGCGCGCAATCCTTCTTCTTTACAGCTGTTAATGTAGCCTTGCACTTGTTTCGGTGCAAACTTTTCATCATCTATATTAAGTAGTTTTAATAAACGCTTGATACTTGAAAGTTGATCTGCAGTATCCAAAATTTGAAAGGTGCTAGGCAAGCCTGCCTCACGGTAATGAGCACGTAGCAAGCGGTTACATAAGCCATGAAAAGTGCCAACCCACAGGTTGGCCGCGGGCATTCCCAGCAGGGCTTCG
>CAZJUK010000003.1:0-49606 GCA_964549145.1 uncultured Methylophilaceae bacterium | reverse complement strand
AGCCCAGCCTCCCTTAACCTTTACCCAAGTTTCTAAATACACTTTACTGCCAAAAAGTTTTTCCATATCTTGCCTTGCTTCTGTAGATATCTGCTTAAGTTTTGCGCCACCTTTACCAATTATCATCGGCTTTTGACTATCTTTATCAACAAGAATTACAGCAAAAATACGTCTTAAATTTTTAATTGTTTCAAATTTTTCAATTTCCACTGCTACAAAATAGGGGACTTCATCACCCAGCAAACGGAAAACTTTCTCACGTATCATTTCTGCTGCCAAAAAGCGTTCGTTTTTATCGGTCAATTCATCTTTGCCATAAATGGCATCTTGCTGCGGTAAGAATTGTCGGGTAGCAGCGAGCAGTTCGTCTAAATAAAGGCTCTTTTTTGCACTGACTGGCACAATACTTTCAAATGGATACAACAAATCAAAATCTTGTATCAATGGTAACAAGTTAGATTTATCGCCCATTAAATCCGCTTTATTAACGACTAAAATCACAGGCTTATTTTTAGGCAAAAGGCTAAGCACTTTTTTGTCTGCATCGCCTAAATCCATTGGCTCTATCACAAACAACACCACATCAACCTCAGCTAACACTTGAGTCACAGTTTTGTTTAAATTTTTATTTAGCGCATTTAAATGTTTTTGTTGAAACCCTGGTGTATCAACAAATAAGAATTGTGTGTCTTGTGTGGTATGAATACCTAACAAGCGATGACGTGTAGTTTGCGCTTTGCGCGAGGTAATCGCCAACTTCAAACCTAAGATATGATTCAATAGTGTGGATTTTCCTACGTTAGGTCGGCCAACAATAGCCACGGTGCCACATCTAAAAGCTTCTGTCATTACTTCAGTTTCTCCATTGCCAACTCTGCAGCTTTTTGCTCTGCATTGCGGCGGCTTGTACCTTCGCCTATCGCGAGGATGTCTAATTTTATAATTTTGCAGGTAACGGTAAAGCTTTGCGCATGCGCCTCACCTTCAATTGAAACCACTTCGTAATCTGGCAATGCTATTTTTTTGCTTTGCAAATATTCTTGGAGTTTCGATTTTGCATCTTTATGAATCGCATTAGGGTCTATAGTGCTCAATTTTTCTTCATACAACCCGAGTACGAGTGCTTCAGCCTTAGCAAAACCACCATCTAAATAGGCTGCCCCAATAATGGCCTCTAAAGCATCTGATAAAATAGAAGGTCTGCGCCACCCAGCACTCTTAAGCTCACCCTCACCAAGTTTTAAAAAATCACCAAGTTCCAAGGTGAGCGCAACCTCAAATAATGCAGACTCTTTGACTAATTGCGCACGCAAACGGCTAAGATCACCTTCATCAATATTTGGAAATTTTTTGAATAATTGATGTGCAATAATAAAATTGAGCACACCATCACCTAGAAACTCTAAGCGCTCGTTATTCTTAGATGCATAACTACGATGCGTTAGTGCCTGTGTGAGAAGCGCTGGCTGACTAAATTGATAGTCGATACGTTTCTGTAAGCTATCTAAAGACATGCTTTAATCTTCTGTCGATGCCCTAAAATCCATCAATGCACTGAGATTAAGTGCTAATGGTGTCACCACTTGATATTCCGCTAGTACAGACGTCCTACCATCAACACCTTTACCAATAATCAATTCGTTACCTTCGATCACCGTAACGTAATTTGTACTCGCACTTTTATTAAAAGATATAATAACCTCATTTTTGGTCATCGAGCCAAATCCAGGTTTCTCAGACAAGCTTTGAATTACTTTTTTAACGGATGCAAATTCTAAATATGCCGGGACAATTTTCACTCCAGCCAAAAGAATAGACATTCCAATGACTAACATAATGATTAGACCAATAAATGTCAGGCCCTTTTGTGTGTGGTATGTATGCATTCAATTTCCCTTACATTAATTAAAGTAGTTTTAAAGCTAATGAATTGATTGGCCAATTCTGCCAAACTCATCAAAATTAAGCCATATTAAAAAAGCTTTGCCCACAAGGTTTTGGTTCGGCACAAACCCCCATACACGGCTATCTGAACTATTATCACGATTATCACCCATCGCAAAATAATGGCCTTCCGGGACCGTAATGGATTCACCATTCAAGAGCTTGTCGCCTACAGTACCTATATCATAACGATTAGGAATGTCACTAATAAGCACATCATGCTTCATATTTCCTAAATCCTCATTGACCACGCGCGCACTAATAATATTAGCACCTTGCACTTCAAAATCGTAATTATCGCCCACTACAAAATCTTGTAATTCACCATTAATCGTTAATCGTTTATTTTGATATTGAATGGCATCACCAGGCAAACCAATAATACGTTTAATGTAATCAATTTGAGGATTTGGTGGGTAATGAAAAACTGTGACATCGCCACGGCTAGGAATGTTCATTTCAATCAATACATTATTAATCAATGGCATTCGGAAACCATAGGTAAACTTATTGACTAAAATATAGTCCCCAGCAAGCAACGTTGGCATCATAGAACCTGATGGAATTTTAAATGGCTCTGCAATGAATGAACGAATTATAAACACTAAAAAAATAACAGGGAAAAAGCTTTTAGCATATTCAACCGCGATTGGCTCATCAGCTTTAGCTACTCTTCTTTTCTGAAAGAATAAAAAATCTACTAACCAAATCACTCCAGTAAGCAATAATATCAAAATCATAAATAAAGGAAAGCTGATAGTGCCTTGATACACACCAAACAAGCCAAGTGCAATTAACCCAAAAAATAGCCACTGCATTATTTATCCTCTACTCTCAAAATTGCTAAAAATGCTTCTTGTGGAATTTCCACATTCCCAACTTGTTTCATCCGTTTTTTACCTGCTTTTTGTTTTTCAAGCAATTTACGCTTACGTGAAACATCACCGCCATAACATTTTGCCAATACATTCTTGCGCATGGCTTTGACAGTTTCACGCGCAATAATATTTGCACCAATCGCTGCTTGAATCGCAACATCAAACATTTGTCGTGGAATTAACTCTCGCATTTTAGCAGCCACTTCACGTCCTCGGTACAGACTATTATTACGATGTGAAATTAGACTTAAAGAATCTACACGCTCACCATTGACTAAAATATCCAATTTAACTAAATCTGCGGCACGAAACTCCAAAAATTCATAATCCATTGAAGCATAGCCTCGCGACACTGATTTGAGTCTATCAAAAAAGTCCAACACCACCTCATTCAGCGGCATCTCATAACTTAACATGACTTGTTTGCCCATATATTGCATATTTTTTTGTATGCCGCGCTTATTATTACATAGGGTCATTACTGACCCTACGTAATCATGTGGCATGAGTAAATTGACATTAATAATCGGCTCTCTAACCTCTTCAATATGCGAAGGCTCAGGCAAGCGTGAAGGATTTTCAATTTCTGTAACTGTGCCATCTTTTAAGAGCAATTCATAAACGACTGTTGGTGCAGTGGTTATCAAATCCATATCATACTCACGCTCTAATCGCTCTTGGATAATATCCATATGCAATAAACCTAAAAACCCACATCTAAAACCAAAGCCTAAAGCGGTGGAGTTTTCTGGCTCATATACCAAGCTTGCATCATTTAAGCTTA
This sequence comes from uncultured Methylophilaceae bacterium, assembly GCA_964549145.1. Lineage (GTDB taxonomy): Bacteria > Pseudomonadota > Gammaproteobacteria > Burkholderiales > Methylophilaceae. Next base: position 46,000 of record CAZJUK010000003.1, on the reverse strand, counting down.
GCTTTTCAAACGCTGTGCGTAAGGCCTCAAACTGGCTAGACTCAACCGGGTAAAGACCTGCAAACACTTGCGGCTTCACTTCTTTAAAACCATCCAGAGGTGTCTTTGCTGGGTTATCAACCAAAGTGACGGTATCGCCAACCTTTGCTGCGGCCAGTTCTTTAATACCAGCAATAACAAAACCCACTTCCCCAGCCGAAAGTGTTGCCTTTTGCACTGATTTAGGTGTAAACACACCTACTTGCTCACATAAATGCTGTGTATTTGTCGCCATCATACGGAATTTATCTTTTGGTTTTATAACGCCATCCATTACGCGAACCAACATGACAACGCCCACATAATTATCAAACCAAGCATCAATAACCAATGCTTTTAATGGCGCATTTATATCGCCTTTAGGTGAGGGGACTTTTGCAATTACTGCTTCAATTACTTCACGTACGCCTAAGCCAGTTTTTGCAGAGCAATGAACGGCATCACTTGCATCGACACCAATCACGTCTTCAATCTCTTGCATCACTCGATCTGGATCGGCGGATGGTAAATCAATTTTATTGAGTACAGTTGTAACTTCAAGTCCTAACTCAATTGCGGTGTAGCAATTTGCGACGCTTTGCGCCTCAACGCCTTGGCTTGCATCAACAACAAGCAAAGCGCCTTCGCATGCTGAAAGAGAACGACTCACTTCATAACTAAAATCGACATGGCCTGGAGTATCAATTAAATTAAGTTGGTAGACTTGTCCGTCATCTGCTTTGTACGACAATGAAGCAGTTTGCGCTTTAATGGTAATGCCGCGTTCACGCTCAATATCCATACTATCCAGCACTTGCGCTTCCATTTCTCTATCTTGCAAACCGCCACATAAACTAATCATACGATCAGCCAATGTAGACTTACCATGATCAATGTGTGCAATGATAGAGAAATTACGGATGTTTTTCATAAATGGCTTAATTGTGTACAAATAGGTAAGGCGCTTAATGCGCCTTTGAAAGTAGGTGTGATTTTACACTAAACCCTTAATAACATTAAAACTAATTATGGTGATACATAACAAAGGCAATGTCGAATGATAAAGCTAAATTTGAACATCACAGGCTTAGACTGTTTTTGATAACAAATACCAAAAAAACATAGAAAGCCAAACACAGGTCACTACATTGGAACTTGTAGATTCGGTAGCAATCATAACAATGTCTTATTAAATAAATACTGCAGGACTAATTATATTGAAAATCTATACATTTCTGATTTATTATTCATGCTGAGAAATGTCGCCGTAAACCAAAAATTATCGATTGCCACTAATGCTTTGTGTCTTGAGAACATATTGCTAAGAAAATAGTTTTATACCTTAAGTTTGACATTAAAAAACTCGCATAAAGCGAGTTTTTTAATGTCAAACTTACTAATTAGCTATTTAACTTTAATCGGCACATACAACGTACTATTTGCCCGCTGAACAAGTACCGCGACCGTTTTGCCAGCTTTCACGGCACTAATTTGTTTATTAAACTCAGTAACACTTTGTGATTCATTATTGTTCAAACCAAGAACCACATCGCCACGACGAACACCAGCTTCTGCTGCAGCACCTGTACTTGAAACTACTAATAAACCATTTTTTCCTTTTAATTGCTTTCTTTGTTGCGGCGTTAACTCTTTTAATATTAAACCAATTTTATTGGCTTTTACTTGTGCAGGTGGCTTTTCATTTTCTGACATTTGAATACCTTCAGAAGGCATTTCACCAACACTTAAATTCAGTCTTTTTGACTTACCTTTCCGCAACACCTCTACCGCAACCATTTCGCCTGGCTTAGTAGCACCAACCACTCTTGGCAGATCACTAGAAGTTTCAATCGAGCTACCGTTAAATTTTGTAATCACATCACCTGCTTCTAAACCACCTTTATCTGCAGGACCATTTTTTTCAACATTAGCAATAAGCGCACCTTCTGTATTTTTCATACCAAAAGACTCTGCTAGCTCTTTGGTCAGTTCTTGAATCGCAACACCCAACCAACCCCGACTTATTTTTCCATCTGTTTTTAATTGATCTGATATATTCATAGCAACATCAATAGGGATACTAAATGACAGCCCCATAGAACCACCACTTCGACTGTAAATTTGTGAATTAATACCAACCACTTCACCATCTAAATTAAACAATGGCCCGCCAGAGTTACCCGGGTTAATTGCTACATCAGACTGAATAAAAGGAACGTAATTCTCTTGCGGTAAAGCGCGGCCTTTTGCACTGACAATACCTGCTGTCATGGTATTTTCTAAGCCAAATGGTGAACCAATCGCTGCAACCCACTGACCTACCTTGAGTTTAGACGAGTCTCCAATTTTTACAGTAGGTAAATTTTCAGCTTCAATTTTAATTAGCGCTACGTCTGTACGCTTATCTGCACCTATAATTTTGGCTTTAAATTCACGTTTGTCAGATAATTTAACAATTACCTCATCCGCTTGATTCACAACATGGGCATTAGTTAAAATATAACCATCAGCACTAATGACAAATCCAGAACCTAATGATTGTGTTTTATACTCTTGACCACCTTGTGGGCCAGGCGCACCTGGAAAGCCAGGAATGCCAAACCGTTTAAAAAACTCTTGTAAATTCTCATCATTGGGCATGCCTGGAAAAGGCATACCACCCCTTCCGCCTTTGACGACTTGAGTAATACTAATATTCACCACCGTTGGGCTTTGTTCCTCAGCTAAAACCGTGAAGTCTGGCAAACTTGCTGCCACTGCACTCAAGCTGGCAAACATCAAAGTAAATAGCAATGTGGTAATCGAAAAAAATTGTTTTAACATTTATTAACCTTAATTAAATTTATGAACATTCAACCTATTTTAAGTGTTGTCTAATCGTAATATAGTTGGCTGATGATCTTGAAAATAATTGCCTCCGGAAACGTGGCCTTTAATCCAAATAAAACCTATTGCCAAACCTACAACTGCAGCAATAATTGCTGCACCGTCTGAATCTGTTATTTGTGATACAAATATGGTGACAATCAGCATGGTTACAAGGGGAATGATATACAAAAATATCGCGCTACGCATAAATGCTTGCTCATCGATACCTACAATAACTTTATCCCCAACCTTGGCATCAATGGTATTTTTAGCTTTAAAATCAGTGCTTTTGTGCGCAAACATTTTACCCCACATTTGATTGCCGCAACCACTGGTTTGACCGCAAAGACTACAAGCTTTTGTACGTACAACTTCCAAAGTGGCAGTTGAAGCTGGTGTATTTGGGTGTGAATCTAAAGCGAGTATAACTGCGTGTTCTTCTATCATAACGAGCTATTTCAAAAATGATGACAATTAGTAAGCTTTAATCTGCGTCGTTGTGCTTTTTAAAACGCACTGCTTCAGCAATTTTTTTGACTGTTTTAGCAGGCACCTCACCGACAACAATCACTTGATAATCTTCAATCACGTTAGCACACACATGAGTTGATCCCTTTACCATATCGCCTTTTCTTGGTGGCTTACCTTTAACTAGTGGCTCAATAAATAACGAAACAGAGGCAATGCCATCAGAAAAAATTAATTGATTCATTTGAGCATCTCCTCCCGGTATTTTTCGTTTGATGTGATCAATCTGGCGATAACCAGAAGGCAAGTCAACAATAATCCAGTCTTCGTTCACATGAGTGGCTTTTGTTGCATCTTCCACTTCATAATTTTTACTAACGTCCATTTTCGGCTTAAACCAATTTAAGTCTTTAGTATTGAGCATACTTAAACGGTTAAAATAAACTTGTTCCAACGTTTCTTCTTGATCATTCAGCAAGGTCATTTTTACCAGCAAACCAAATTCAACATCTGTCCAAATTCGGTAATTATAACGAAAGGCATCTTTTGGATTAAGGTCTATAATTTGCGCTCTTCTACCAGCCACATAATCTAGTGCGCCGATTTTTGCATTATAACTAGATCTAAGTAGTTTCAAATTAATAGGCAACATTGCAGGGAAAAGGTTTTGACCGCGCCTTTTTGCTATCTTAACGCCATTGTTGTTTTTCTGAAAAATAACAATGTCATTACCTTCTGCTAGCACTTCACGTGGCGCATTACCTAAGACCATACTACGCGTAAATTCACGCCCACTATGGAACATATGCCTAATTTCTACGGTACGAGATTGCTTGCCATTTTGGTAAACAAACTGACCTTCATAATTGAGCTCTCGAGCTGCATACGCAGCTTTTTCTAAAGCCAACCATGCGTTATTTTCTGCAAAACTACAGAAACTCGCCATCACCATAACGAGGGCTGTAAAAAAACGTGACACTACTTTTCAGACTCCAGAAACCCGACTGTTTGAATATAATAAGCGGCTCCGCTTGGTGCTGATGATTGATGTGCTTGTAAATATTCCATCGGCACGGTATTAGCAATCTCGACTGGGAATAAATCTTTAGAACTTCCGAGCTGTTGCTGTAAGACCATCAAACCAACAAACATAACAGCCGCTACCGAAGCAGCAACCGACCATGCCCGATGATTATCCAGCAATTTTGCACCTGTGAAACCATTAGTTCGTTTTTTAACTACTGGTGTTACAGTGTTTTTTCTATGAACGGCAAGCACCGTTGGTTCAGTGTCTATGCTCTGCATAACTTTATCGCAAAAGTTTGACGACATTTCAGTGTCGCCTCGCATTGCATCACCAATCAGATGATATTGTTGCCAAGAAACTTTCAACTCACCATTGGTTTTAGCCGCAGTGAATACATGATCTGCGCTTTCGATGTCTAATTCACCGTCAATTAATGCTGATAATTGATCTTTCATAATTTAACCTTTCACAATTCTTACCAGCGTTTATTATCTGGCGTGTCTAATAGTGGGCGTAACTTAACTGCAATGTTCTCGCGTGCCCTAAATATGCGAGAGCGGACTGTACCAATAGGACATTGCATAATATCTGCAATTTCCTCATAACTTAAGCCTTCGATTTCACGCAAAGTAATTGCTGTACGTAACTCTTCCGGCAAAGCTGCAACAGTATCATTTACTGTTTGACCAATTTGCTTAGTCATCAGCGCAGTTTCTGGCGTTTCCATGCTGCGCATTTCGCCACCATCTTCAAAATTTTCCACATCTTCAATTTCAACATCTTGCAAAATTTGCGGTCTACGTTTTGTAGAAACTAAATAATTTTTTGCGGTATTAATTCCAATACGATAAAGCCAAGTGTAAAAAGCACTATCACCTCTAAAGTTGTGCAGTGCTCGGTACGCCTTAATAAAAGACTCTTGTACAATATCTTCCACCTCAGCTTGGTCGCGGACCATACGAGATAGCAAGCGTCCTAATTTACGATGATATTTATCGACTAACAATCCAAATGCTTTTTTATCGCCAGCTTGCGCTCGCTCGACCAAGGCTTGGTCTAGCGCACGATTACCATTGACAGGTTTATCGTTTGGCTTATCAGACATTGAAACACTGCTCCCTATTTTTTTTGTGACAATATCGTTATTATACGACGGTTGTGTGGCTTCAACGAAGCTTGTACGGGATAATTCCTCTATATTCTTAACATTTAACATGCTTTCTCCCAATTAAAACAAATTGCTAGCACTACACTTACTCCACTAGCCTAACAATACAGACACGGTTAAACTGTAATAAGTTCATACAAACATTTCTAATAAACACACCTAATCTTATGCCTCAACAATTCGACATTCTTATTATCGGCAGTGGCCTAGCTGGTTTAACGCTTGCACTTCAAGTCGCAGAAGAAAAAAAAGTTTGCTTAGTCAGTAAGCGCGAGCTTGATGAAAGCGCTAGTAGCTGGGCGCAAGGTGGCATTGCTGCAGTCATTAATCAACATGACTCTGTTGAAGCGCATATTGAAGACACACTAGTTGCTGGCGCAGGATTATGTGACAAAGAAATTACACGCAAGGTCACAGAAAATGCCCGTGAAGCGGTTGAATGGTTAATTCATTTAGGCGTTGAGTTTGATCGTGAACATGATAGTGAAGCTTACCACCTGACGCGTGAAGGTGGCCATAGCCAGCGCCGCATTCTGCATGTTGCAGATGCAACTGGTAATGCAGTACAGGAAACATTAGTTCAAAAAGTACGTAAGCACCCTAATATTACGATCTTAGAAAATCATATTGCAGTTGATTTGATCACTTCCAAAAAGCTAAAAAATCCAGCTAAGAACCAGTGTTTTGGGGCATATGTTTTAGACAATGAATCTGGCAAAGTGATTACCATAGGTGCGCAACAAACCGCGCTAGCCACTGGCGGAGCTGGAAAAGTATATTTATATACAACCAATCCAGATGTCAGCACAGGTGATGGTGTTGCGATGGCGTGGCGGGCTAGATGCCGTGTATCCAATATGGAATTCATACAATTCCACCCCACCTGCCTTTATCATCCACATGCAAAATCATTTTTAATTTCAGAAGCGGTACGGGGTGAAGGCGGCATACTCAAGCTGGCTGATGGCACACGATTTATGCTGGAACATGATGAGCGTGCAGAACTTGCCCCGCGTGACGTAGTTGCACGTGCCATAGACTTTGAGATGAAAAAACGCGGCTTAGAATGTGTATATTTAGACATTACCCATCAATCGCCTGCGTTCATTAAAGAACACTTCCCTACCATTCAAAAACGCTGTTTAGAACTTGGTATTGATATCACCACTATGCCGATCCCTGTCGTACCAGCCGCACATTACACATGTGGTGGCGTCATGGTAAACGATCAAGGCTGTACTGACATTGAGAACTTATACGCCATTGGCGAAACTGCCTGCACTGGCTTACATGGTGCAAATCGTTTAGCTAGTAATTCGTTACTAGAATGCTTAGTGTTTGGACGCGCAGCAGCACAGCATATTCTCAGCGCTAAGAAGCATGCTCTACCTAAATTACCTTATTGGGATGAAAGCCGCGTGACGGATGCCGATGAAGAAGTTCTTATCACTCATACATGGAATGAGTTACGTCGTTTTATGTGGAATTACGTAGGTATAGTACGAACTAACAAACGTCTAAGCCGCGCCATGCATCGCATTCATATGCTGCGTGACGAAGTGCACGAGTTTTATAGTAATTTTAGAATTACCAACAACTTAATCGAATTACGTAATTTACTACAAGTCGCTGAACTTATTGTGCAAAGCGCAATGGATCGCAAAGAGAGTCGTGGACTACATTACAGCAAAGATTATCCAGATTTATTATCAAAAATTGAGCCTACTGTTCTACAACCAGATGGGCATTACAGCCTGCTAGATAATCAGCACAATCATAAAAATTAATGCCTTGCTTTTACTTAGAAAAGATACCTTTTAAAAGCCTTTGAAATAAAGTCTACGTAAAATCAACATAACCACTTTTATAGGTCTTAATATTTACAACGATACAAAAAATAGATTAAAATTCTTTTAAATATCTGACTTAAATATTATTCGACATTAGGAACTCACATGCAAATCGCAATGAACTCAGTAGTAACCATGACTTACGAACTTAAAAACAGCAAGGGTGAAACATTAGAAAGCAGTAAGGAACCTGTGACTTATTTGCATGGCGGTTACGACAATATATTCCCTAAAGTAGAAGAAGCCATGCATGGCAAAAATGTTGGCGAAAAAATAGAAGTAACATTAGAGCCTGCCGATGCTTTTGGTGACTACGATGAAGAGCTGGTTCAAATTGAACAAGAAAGCGCCTTTCCTAGTGAAGATTTAAAAGAAGGCATGCAATTTGAAGGCGAAGATGACAAAGGCGAAGTGGTTTTATACACCATCACTAATATTGCTGATGGCAAAGTAGTCGTCGATGGCAATCACCCCTGGGCTGGTGAGCGTTTACTATTTACCGCAACGGTGACTGAAGTACGTAAAGCGAAGACAGAAGAAGTCGAACATAAACATGTGCATGGCGAGGGCGGGCATCATCATTAAGCTTAGAGTGGGTGTAACTACTTAATAATAATATGCTCAAAAATACACTTTGTTCAATTATAGCAATTGCGTCAGTATTTATTGCTGGTTGCGCGTCGGTTCCAATGTCCTCAGCAGAAGAAGACGCCGCAAAAAAGCAGTTTACTGCCCCTTCATCTGGCAAGTCTGGATTATATATTTATAGAAATTCAATTTTTGGAGCCGCCTTAAAAAAAACAATTCTTATTGATGGGGGTGTGATTGGAGAAACAGCAAAAAAAACGTATTTCTTTAGAGAAGTCCACCCGGGCAAGCATGAGTTAGCAACCGAATCTGAGTTCAGTGACAACATATTGATTGTAGACTTTAAAGCTGGCGTAAATTATTTTGTTCGCCAATATATTAGACTAGGGGCTTTTGTAGGTGATGCAAATCTTGAACTAGTGTCAGAGGAAGTAGGGAAAAAAGGTGTTCTAGAATGTAAGTTAGCAAAAGAAGTTAAGATAACTAGTGAAGTTAGCAATTAACTTAACAAACTAAAACAACTCTTTCAGTTTATATAACAACTCTAATGCCTGTTTTGGCGTTAAATCATCAGGCTGAATTGTTTCTAATTCTGTAATCGCTGGATGCAGTACACTTTCTGTTGGTTCAGCTTCGTCAACAAACATATCGGGTTGTTGTTCATTTTGCAAAACTTGATTATTTTCTAGCTGAGTGAGTTTGCGCTTGGCGCTAGTAACCACGCTTTTAGGAATACCTGCTAATTGTGCCACTTGAATACCATAACTTTGATTAGCTGCACCCGCTTCTACTTTATGTAAAAACACAATGTTTTTACTCTCGTCTTTACCATGTTCAACCGCGTCTAAATGGATATTAGCAGCTTGTTTACAATCATCCACAATACGGGTGAGTTCAAAATAATGGGTGGCGAACAAAGTCAGCGATTTGTTTTTATCGAGCAATTGCTTTGCCACTGCCCAAGCTAAACTTAAACCATCAAATGTACTGGTGCCACGGCCAATTTCATCCAACAACACCAAACTCTTATCAGTAGCATTATGAAGTATATTAGCGGTTTCTGTCATTTCCACCATGAAAGTAGAGCGCCCACCAGCCAAATCATCAGAAGCGCCTATTCTAGTGAATATACGATCAATTTCACCGATGTTAGCAATATTTGCAGGCACGAAGCAACCGCAATGCGCTAATAGCACAATGAGTGCTGTCTGCCGCATGTAAGTCGATTTACCACCCATATTAGGACCAGTAATCAGCAGTAATTGTCGATAGGCATTTAGCGAAGCATCATTAGATACAAATGGTTGGGTAATATTTTCCACCACAGGGTGGCGGCCTGCCACTATTTCCAAGCTAGATGCTTGTATAAATTTCGGCTGCACATACTTCAGGCTTTCTGCACGCTCAGCAAAGCAACACAGCACATCAACACTAGCAACAGCCCCGGCATTAGTCTGCAGTGGCGAGATAAATGACAAGAGATGATCTAACACTTGCTGATACAATATTTTTTCGCGTGCCAACGCGCGCTCATTTGCACTAAGTACTTTATCTTCAAATGCTTTCAGCTCTGGAGTAATAAAGCGTTCTACATTCTTTAAGGTTTGGCGACGGCGATACTCTGTTGGCACATGCTCAGCTTGCGCACGGCTAATTTCAATATAAAAGCCATGCACATTATTGAATTCAACTTTAAGATTAGTAAGACCAGTGCGCTCCTTCTCGGCCGCTTCATATTTCAGTAAAAACTCGCCATGATTAGTTTGCAAAGCACGTAATTCATCCAGTTCAAGATCAAACCCATCGGCAATCACGCCACCCTCACGCAACACAACTGAAGGTTCTGTTTTAATAGCCTGGAATAAAATTCGCATAACCTCTTGTGGACCTTGCAAGTGTTCACTAAGTGTTGCTAATAAGGTTGATTTATTATTTATTAACAATTCTTGCAATGCTGGCAACAACTGCAGGCTATTCCGCAACGCTGACAAATCACGTGGCCGCACAGTTTGCAAAGCTACACGTGTGGTAATACGCTCAATATCCGCGATTTGTTTAATGACATTTTGTAAAGCATCATAGCCATTCGCTTGAATGAGCTCTGCAACCGCTTCATGCCGTTTTGCGACCAACGTTCTATCACGCAAGGGATGATGCAACCAATGTCGTAGTAACCGTGCACCTAAGGCTGAGGCGGTGGTGTTAAGTAAAGAATATAAAGTGGGTGACGTTTCACCACGTAAGGTCGTGTCAATTTCTAAATTTCGTCGCGTGCTAGCATCTAACTGTATATATTGGCTAGCTTGCTCGACGCGCAATGCCGTGATATGTGGCAATGCTGATCGCTGAGTATGTTTCACATAGTCAAGCAAGGCACCTGCAGCTGCAATAGCAGTGGTTAATTCGCTACAACCAAAACCACTTAAATCGCGCGTATTAAGCTGTTTGCTTAAATTCGCATGCGCGCTGTCAACATCAAATTGCCAAGGAAAAAGCTGTTTTTTAGCAGCATTAAATTGCTCAATAGCCGCGTGATTTGCATCATCAGCACAAACAATCTCAGCAGGATTAATGCGTTCTAATTCTTGTGCCAAATGATCGATTGCGGTTTCACATAGCACGAAATCACCTGATGCTAAGTTAAGCTGAGCTAGACCGACTAAACGACCCACTTCACTACTCCCAAAGCAAACACTCAGCAATACATTATTACGTGTTTCATCCAGTAAAGCAGTATCAGTAAGAGTGCCAGGTGTGAGTATGCGTGTAATAGCACGCTCAACAGGGCCTTTCGTTGCACCAACATCACCAACCTGTTCACAAATGGCAATTGATTCACCTAGCTTTGCCAGCTTGGCTAAATACTGCTCGGCCGCGTGATAAGGCACACCTGCCATTTTAATTGGCTCACCGTTACTACTACCTCGATGCGTTAATGAAATACCAAGCAAGCGTGAAGCTTTTTCAGCATCTTCAAAAAATAGTTCATAGAAATCGCCCATACGAAAAAACAGTAACATGTCAGGGTTTTCTGACTTTAGTGCGAAATACTGTCGCATCATTGGCGTATGCACAGGTGCGGTATTGCTTTTTTTCTGAGGTTTGATTGGTTTTTTAGGCACGTAAGTAGCAAGTTTTAATTATTTTCAGCAATGCAAGAGATTGTATTCATATTTTGCGTTATATGTTCAATTTCTCAACGTTTATTGCAATTATTTCAACACATTAAATTTCAAAATTTAACGCCCTGTTAAAAATAACAATAAAAACAATAGGTTAAAAATTATATTGATTGGCATAAAAACTGCAAATAAAGACATATCAATTGATCCACTAAAATAAGGAATTAGAATGCAAACAAATGAATATGATGTTTATGCAGAATTTTTACTAGCGTGTAAAGATGTGATGGGCAGTTTGGATATTGATCGGTTAGAAAATGATGAGGAATATAAAGCTGAATTTTTCAACAATCTTTCTTTAGAGGCTGATGATAATTTATTCAAGCTAGCTGATATCGTGAACCGTGAATTGGACAAAACTTAATCATATCGTTTAATTACTTTACTGAAGTACTTAGGTTTTATTTTTTACCAAAAGCATGCGCTTTAACACCGAATGTTTTAGCATTAGTAGTTCTATTTCTTGGCTTACCTACTGACCCAGCACCCTTATTCATTCCGCGTGGACCTCGCAAACCTTTATGGCGATTACTATAGTCATTGTGCCGCCGTTTAACTCTACCGAAGCCTTGGCCGCGTTTATTAAAAACTCCATAGCCATGACGAAAACGATATGGCCTATTATTTACCTGATAACCATAAGGCCATAATATGGTGCGCGAAGTTGTAATGCCGTTATTTGGTTGAATAACTTGGTACTGCGCCTCATTAATAGCTTGCGGATTATTCACTATAACCTGTTGTGTAGGCAACTGTGCAATTACTCTAGCATTACCTTCTGCAATCGCAATTAAGCGCCAGTGACCTTTTGTAGTGGCTAACCTTTTTGCAGTTGTAAAATCTTGCTTTAAAACAGCTTGTGTCACAAGAGAATCTAAATCTTGTTGACTATTAGACTGTGGTGTTGACTGAATAGATGAAGGCTGGATGACGACAATATTTTGCTTAGCATTATCATCACAAGGCTCATCAGAATAAACGGTTTTTTCTTTATTTGCGTTTGATTCACTTTCCATATACTTGTCTAAAGGATCAATAATAGTACATTTATAAATCGTGGCATTGGCCTGATTAAAAATAATCAGCATTAAGAAGAATAATGCTAAAAAAATTACGTTGCACACCCGATGCTTTTGCTTAGTTGTCATTGTCCTAGTTATTAATTTAGTCATCCCCAAATCTCCATAAGTAACTGCAAGTAAATCGCAGGTTATTGCCGAGATAATAACTAGACCATAATTAAAATGAATAGTTTCTGTGGCTATTCATGCAAGTAATTTTAACCGCGTTTAGGAATACCTTTTAGATGCGGCTGAAGTAGTTGTATCATCTGAGCAAATACTTTTGGGTTAGCAGCAACAATATTACCGCTTTTTAACCAATGCTCTTCGCCTTCAAAATCGCCAACAATACCGCCAGCCTCTTGCACGATCAAACCACCTGCAGCAATATCCCAAGAAGATAAATTCAATTCGAAAAATCCATCAGACCAGCCAGCAGCTACATAAGCTAAATCTAATGCAGCAGAGCCTGGCCGACGAATACCAACCGTATTACTAATCATATCTCTCAGCATCGCCATGTAGGTATCTAAATAGCTAAAATCACGAAATGGAAAACCAGTTGATATTAAGGAGTCTTGCAGTTTAGTCCGTTTACCAACACGAATGCGCTTGTCGTTTAAAAAGGCACCACGGCCTTTAGTTGCTGTAAACAAATCGTTACGTACCGGATCATAAATGACAGCCTGTGTTAATTTTCCTTTTTGCTGAAGTGCAATAGAAACACAGTAACAAGGATAGCTATGTAAAAAATTAGTTGTTCCATCTAATGGGTCAATAATCCAAATATTTTCGGCCGTCTCGTTAGTGTCCCCAGTTTCCTCACCTAAAAACCCATGATCGGGATAAGCGTATTTCAGGGTATCAATAATCGCCTTTTCTGCTGCTTGATCTACCTCGCTCACAAAGTCGTTAAACGTTTTAGTTTGAATTTTTAATTGATCTAAATCGCGTGCAGCAAAATTGATGATGTCACCAGCTTGACGGGCAGCCTTGACGGCGATGTTTAACATGGGATGCATAGGAGGTTTTTCGTTAAGGCTGTTAAAATACTATTTTATCATTGAAGACAACTTAACCAAACCTTAAGTGACTAAACAAAGTAATTTAAACTAATTGCCAATTAACCAAAAGCTACCAAATTGAAAACTCAAGAAATCTTTAAAAATATCCGTATTGTTTTATGTCAAACCAGTCACCCAGGCAATATTGGCTCTAGTGCTCGCGCTATAAAGACCATGGGGTTTAACAAACTCTATTTAGTTAAACCTAAAATGTTCCCTGATGCGCAAGCAACATCATTAGCAGCAAGCGCAAAAGATATATTAGATAACGCAATCGTAACTGAAACGTTAACTGAAGCACTTGAGGGTTGTGCGTTTGCGATTGGGCTAAGTGCGCGTAAACGCCATATTTCACACGAAATTGTGAGCTCACGCGAGGCAGGACTTGAAGCGGCAAAAATTGCCAGCAAACAAGAAATTGCATTGGTTTTTGGTACTGAAATTAGCGGACTAACTAACGCGGAGTTGGATTGCTGCCAATTACTAGCAATGATTCCTGCTAACTTAGAATATTCTTCTTTAAATCTAGCCGCAGCGGTACAAATTGTTTGCTATGAAACACGCATGGCTATTACTACAGAGGAGCTTGATAAAGGAAATTTGCCAGAATTGGCTCATAATGAAGCACTTGAACATTTTTATACCCACCTTGAAGAAACATTGATACAAATAGGTTTTTTAAAACCAGACACACCTAAAAAAACAGGTGAACGGCTCCGCAGAATTTACTCGCGTGCACGCTTAGAAAAAGACGAGGTCAGTCTGTTGAGGGGAGTATTAAGCCTGACACAAACGCCTAGAAAACATAACAAACCTAAATAGGTGTTGCAATTGGCAAGACCTATTTAGTATTGTTTTTGAGTGCTTCTGGCTCAGAACCTTTAAGGTTAGTTTTAATAGGTGTCGCTGCTTGAGTATCACTATTAATGGCATCTTGTTTAGCGACGCCTTTGTTGACTTCAAGTGTAAAATTAGTTTTTACTTTTCCATCCTCACCTAACTCTTTTTTGGGTGCATATAATTGTATTCCTTGAGCTGCAATGCCATTACCTAATAATACTTGCTTAATCGCTTCACCGCGGGATACTGCTAAAGCTTGCAAGTCTTTTTCTGTAACTTCAACACTATCAATTAATGCCTTTTCTGCCTTCTCGAAATGCCCTTCTTCAGGTTTTTTAAACTTAGTCTTTAACTTTTTGAAAAAGCCCTTTTTTGTTAATTCATTATATAAATCATCAATTGCTTCTTGCGTTTTAGGGTTAGCTAAATCCACAAGTCCAGCAACTTGTCCTTCAGGTATTTTAACTCCCATTTCATTAGCTATTTGTTGGCGATAAGTCGCCTCTTGAATCGCTTTAGTGTCGCTACTAGGATCGTAAACAGGCGTAATACCAAGCGCGAGTTTTTTGCGCTTAGCAAGCCCTTTGCTTAACTTAACAACTTTTTCTAACTCTGGGGGTGATAATGATGATTCACCTGCTGCAAAAGTGATGGTATCAAACTTTATATCTCCACTGCCAAACATCTTACTTAATGCACTGAATGGTGCAGTCACTATTTTAGTCAGAACATTGCGAATCGCTTTCCAAACAATGCTACCGTAACTAAATTCTGGGTCGTCTAAACTACCTGAAATAGGCAAACCTAAATCAATTAACCCATCATTGTCTTCTAAAATTGCAATCGCTAAATCAAGTGGCAAATCTGCAGCACCTTCACTGTCAATCTTTTCACCTAGTTTTAATTTATTAATAAGGAATTGATTTTCACCTTCCAATTTTCGCTGTTTAATTTTATATTCTAAATTGACAGTCATTTTGCCCGAATCAATTTTTCGACCTGCAAATGTACCTGAGTAAGGCGATAAACCACTCATCTCAAGATTAACAAAATCGAGTGATAAATCTGTGAAGTTAGTCGCATCAAACGGTTGCACTTCGCCGTTAATTTTAGCAGAGCCATATTCGTTCACCCTGCCATCTAAAGAAACTTTGGAAATCACATCTTTTTTTGTCGATATGTTATTGACCACACCATTAAGCGCATGTATATCAGTACCAAATGGCAATCTCAGTGATAAATCAGCAAATTCCAATGCAGCGTCATTAAATTTAAGGGTGTGAATAATTACTGGAAATGCAGCTTCGGTTTCTGCTGTGGTTGTGTTAGTTACTACTTTCTCGACTGCTACCGCATTATCTTCATCAGCTGTTTGCTGGCGCATGATACGCGCAATATTATTGCTCTTATCTTCATTGATAATAAACTTACCCTCTAATTTATTAAATGTTAAGTTATCCATCTCTACTTTATTTGGTAGTAATGCTAGACTTAAACTATCACTACTTAACCGGTCCCAACTTAAAAATGCCGCATCATTAGCCTCTTCAACTAATGCCAGCTTTTTAACTGAAAAACCACCATTAAAGTTTAATGCTAACGCTTTATTTTGCTTAAGAGATAGCTCTCCTTTAACATCCACTGCTCCATCATTTAGTTTAAGCAATGCAAATTGATTAACGTAAGGCGCAAAGGGTTTTAAGGACAGCTCCGCCAATTTAAGACCAGTGTTTAACTTAAAGGGCGATGGCGTAAATTTTCCATTAGTAGTGAACTTTCCACCCTGTTTAACTTGGAAAGAAGCACTGATTGGCAATGGCTTTTGCATATCTAAGCTGACATTTTTAACCTCTAGCTTCGCTTTTTTAATATCTAATAATACAGGCGCCTTATTAATCTTATCCACAATATTGATACTGGCATTATCCATTACGAGAGTACTTAGTTTTACTTGCCAACTTTGTGCACCAATAGCTTTCTCTTTAGTCGCTTTTGTAGCCGCTACCTTTGATGTTGCAATTGGAGCTAATATGGCGCCCCAATTAATTGCGCCGCCTGAATCTCTAACCACAGAAGTGTTTAGCCCTGATATCAGTAAAGACTCTGCAGTGATTATTTCTTTACTCAAATCAACCTGGCCTTCAGATAATTTAATTTTCTGTATTGATACTGCTGGTTTTATAGATTTTGACTTGTTACGTGTTGAGTTAACTGTCAAAGCCAATAATTGGCTTTGAAGATTATCAATTATTAACTCCCCTGCAGATGAATTAACAGCTAAGCTCAAATTAAAGTCTTGTGTATTAACCAAGAGAGGTTGTTTAAAGCTTTGGTCTTCAATCTTTAGCGCCCAATGGCTAAGCTGAATATCATTAATCTCAAATTCCATCAACGATTTGGCTGGCTCATTAAGTGCTGGCTTTTCAATCGTTACTGCTACATTTTCTTCAACTTTTATATTTGTTTCTATTAAAGCTGGCTCTTTTATATCAATTTCTTGTTTAGTCTTTTTGGGGGGGGCAAAGGCTTGCTGCCAATTCATCAAACCCTGTTGGTTTTTGGTCGCGCTAACCATCCCTTTTGGTATCACAATTTGATTGACTATTGCTTTGTTCTCAACCAAGTCCAAACTGATTTGATTCACATCAATACTCGGCAGGCTGAGTAAAGAAACCTCACCTTTGCTAATATTTAAATCTGCCAACTTGATATTCAAATCCTCAAACTTTAAATCCAATACCTCTTGCAGCTGAATATCTAACTGCGGCATTGATGCATTAGTTTCTTTAAGTATTATTGTTGTATCCTCACCTTGATTCAATTGGAAATCAGCCAGCGTAAAATCCAATTGCTTTGTGTGTAACTCTGCACTTATATTGTTGAAAAAATCCAACTGCGAGGTGCTTATACCGACTTGTTTAATTGAAACATCTCCACCTTGAGAAAGCTGTGCAGCAATGTCGTTTAAGGCAATAGCCACATTATTGAGCAACAATTTAGGCGATGACTTAGGCATTGAAAAGTCGTAAATAAAGCTTGTTTGTATTCTTCCATCTGTAGCTTTAAACGGAAGATCAGACTCTTTAACTAACCTCAACAATTCTGGCAGATTGATATCTTCGAGAATTAACTTCCCCTTCGAAGCTACTGGGTTAACTGCAAGATCCCCCTTCCATTTCAGTGAACCGCCGTGCTCAGAGAATTTCGCTGAAATAGTATATTCGCCACGATCTTTAGGGAGTGTTGAAAAATCTTTTAATACAAAATTAATCGGCGTGAGTTCGGCTTTTAGTGGCTTTATTCGATTTGCATCCACATATTTCACATTGCCTTTACTAATAACAATGCTATCAAAACTCATACGCTGGATAGAATTACTTGGTGGCGCTTCGTTTTCACTCAATTTATCAATCAAACCATCCCAATTCAGCACGCCATCAGGTCCAATAGCTAGATTAAAGTTGGGGTCGAAAATACCGACTTTCTTAAACTTCCAGTTTCGGTTAAATATACCGCTTAATTCAAAATCAACAATTAACTGTTTGAAATTAAATAACTGCTCGCCTTTTAGTGTAGCTAACTGAAATCCATCAATCGTAGTTTTTAATCTAAAAGGATCAAACTTAACTTGCTCTACGCTAGCTTGGCTGGCCAGGTTTTTTTCTGCTATCCACGGAACTAGTTTTTTTGCTAAAGGATTTATCGCAAAGTGACTGAACAACACAAAGAAAAGATACAGACCAACGATATATTTTACAAGAAAGCTACCTGGAAATTTAGGCAATGGTTGTGAAAATCGTTTTTTGAACTGGCTTGACATATTGATAGCAGCATATTTTTATAGACAAGCTTTATTATGAGCCAGAACTTTATTTTTTACTATTACATAAAGGTGATGTCGACATATTATTTTTTATTTAATGCTATATATAAAAAGCAAGGTATCACAAAAATAAGTTATCTTTGCTCTTTTTAATGCATAAAGAAACCAGGCTATCATCATTAAATACATCTAAGGTATACCCAATAAACCAAACCAACACAAAACCCCAGTAATTTAGTCAACCATTATATTGTATGGCATAATAGGGCCATATTTTATTCGCTTTAAAAATAGATGTTTAAGCATATTAAAGAAGACATTACAATTGTATTTGACCGCGACCCAGCTGCAAGATCACGTTGGGAGATACTAACCGCTTATCCAGGCGTCCATGCACTTATTATGCATCGATTTAGCCATTGGCTATGGGGTATTGGCTTCAACTGGTTAGCACGCTTGAGTTCGCATATTGGTCGGTTTCTTACTGGTATTGAAATTCACCCTGGCGCCACGATTGGTCACCGTGTATTTATTGACCATGGCATGGGTGTTGTGATTGGTGAAACAGCGATTGTAGGTGATGAGTGCACGCTATATCACGGCGTGACATTAGGTGGTACCTCTTGGAACAAAGGCAAACGGCACCCCACACTAGAAGAAGGTGTTGTGATTGGTGCTGGAGCAAAAGTGCTAGGGCCTATCACTATTGGTAAAAATGCTAGAATAGGCTCTAACGCTGTAGTTGTTAAAGACATCCCTCAAGATGCAACCGCTGTCGGGATTCCAGCCCGTATATTAGAAGAAGAAAAAGCAAAAAAAGAAGCAGTAAAAGCTAAATTTAGCGCATACGCAGTAAGCGACGATGAAAACGACCCGATTAATAAAGCCCTACTGCCATTACAAGTAAAAATTGCAGCACAAGATACTGAGCTGAAAACAATTAAAAAAATACTTGCTAAATTTAGTGACGAGCACTCAGATAGCGCCTTGGCTGAAGCATTTGGCACTAACAAACCAAGCAGTAACGAAGAAAACACTAAAAAGCCGAAGCGCACTTCAAGCAAAAAAATCACCTCATAAACGAGCATATTTAAACAAATACAGTTTGGCTTGAACTTAACGCAATAATAATTGACTAAATTACTAGGTTATTATAAAATTTGAGCATAAATTCAAAGGGCATTCATACGGAACATGAGATTAACGACTAAAGGACGGTTTGCAGTCACCGCAATGTTAGATCTTGCTTTAAACGAGGCTGACAAAAAAGGTGTTGTTAAACCAGTGACGTTAGCTGGTATTAGCGAACGACAAGATATTTCACTATCTTATCTAGAACAGCTATTTAGTCGTTTACGTCGCCAAGGCTTAGTTTCTAGTGTGCGAGGTCCAGGTGGCGGTTATTGTTTGGCTAAGGCTAGGCCTGAGATTTCAGTTTCAGCGATTATTGCAGCAGTAGATGAACAAGTGGACGCAACACAGTGTGGCGGCAAAGAAGATTGCCATGGCGCTGAAGGTCGTTGTATGACCCATGATTTATGGGCATCGCTCAACGATAAAATTATAGATTATTTGTCTGGTATAAGCCTAGCAGATATGGTCAATATGCAAAAAGGTGAGGGTTTGACAAAGGTCTCCTTTGCACCAAATATTAATAGTAAAAATGTAATCAATAAACAGGATATTATCATTAATGGTTAGGGTCTATTTTGATCACAACAGCACCGCTGCATTAAAGCCACAAGCGCTTGAAGCTATGATGCCTTATTTGACAAATCAGCATGGCAACCCGACTAGCCAACACAGTTATGGCCGAAATGTGCGTGAAGCAATAGAACAGGCGCGTGCTCAAGTAGCACAGTCTGTAGGTGCACAGGCATCACAAGTTGTTTTCACATCGGGCGGTACAGAAGCTAATAATTTTGCTATTAAAGGCATTGCAGCCAATTTAGACGCTGCTCAAGTATTAGTCAGTAGCATTGAACACCCTTGCGTGAGTCGCCCTGCTGCTGGTTTGCAAGACTGGCAATTGAACAATATTAAAGTTGATAAAAACTGTAGCCTTGACCAAAAAAACCTGCAAAATTTGATGAATACGCCAACAAACTTAATATCAGTGATGTTAGCGAACAATGAAACAGGTGCGATTCAAGACATAACGAAAGTAGCTGAACTGGCTAGGGCACATAAGGCATATTTACATACTGACGCAGTTCAGGCGCTGGGCAAAGTCCCTGTCGATTTTACTGAATTAGACGTGCATGCCATGACAATATCTAGCCATAAAATCGGCGGGCCGTTAGGTGTTGGTGCATTAGTATTAAATAAACGCGTTGATATCGCACCATTGTTAGATGGTGGTGGACAAGAAAAAGCATTGCGCAGCGGCACTGAAAACATTGCAGCTATTGTTGGTTTTGGCGAAGCTTGTGAGCTTGCCGTATATAACTTAACTAATTACGCAACGCATACCACAAGCTTACGTGAACATTTAGAAACAGGCTTGCAAAGTGTGCAAGCACAGATTTTTGGTCAAACCACTAAGCGTTTACCTAACACAAGTTTTTTTGCTTTTAATAACATTGAAGGCGAAACATTAGTGACCGCCCTCGATAAAGAAGGCTATGCAGTGGCAAGTGGTTCTGCGTGTTCTAGTGTCAATAGTGAGCCTAGCCATGTGCTATTGGCGATGGGTGTTGAACCTGATGTTGCCCGTGGTGCAATTCGGGTAAGTTTTGGCTTAGACAATACATTAGAACAAGTAGATGGGTTTTTAGTAGCCCTTAAAAAAGTATTACAAGATTTAAAACAACTAACAGCGATAGCTGCTTAATAAGCGCGGCTTGTTATCAACGCTGATTTTAAAAGGATAAGAGATTAAACATGGAAAGAATGCCAATTTATTTAGATTATTCTGCAACGACACCTGTTGATCCTCGTGTAGCAGATAAAATGATTCCGTACTTAGTAGAAGACTACGGCAACCCTGCGTCACGCAGCCACCCTTACGGCTGGACTGCCGAAAAAGCTGTGGAAAATGCCAGAAAAGAAGTGGCTAAGCTCGTCAACGCTGACCCGCGTGAAATCGTATGGACGTCAGGTGCGACAGAATCTAACAACCTTGCCATAAAAGGTGCAGCAAACTTTTACAGCAGCAAAGGTAAGCACATTCTTACACTAGCAACAGAACATAAAGCGGTGATTGATGCTGTGCGTGAATTAGAGCGCCAAGGTTTTACCGCTACTTACTTGGAACCTGAACCTAATGGCTTAGTCGATATTGAAAAATTCAAAGCAGCCATTCAGCCTGACACGGTGCTTGCCTCTGTGATGTTAGTGAATAATGAAATAGGTGTGATTCAAGATCTTGAAGCTATTGGTAACTTATGCAGAGAAAAGGGTGTGATTTTCCATGTGGATGCGGCACAAGCAACGGGTAAAGTTGTGATAGATTTAGAAAAACTACCTGTTGATTTAATGAGCTTTAGTGCGCATAAAACCTACGGCCCTAAAGGAGTCGGTGCTTTATATGTTCGTAGAAAACCACGTATCCGTATTGAAGCACAAATGCATGGTGGTGGTCACGAACGCGGCATGCGTTCAGGCACTTTAGCCACGCATCAAATTGTTGGTATGGGTGAAGCATTTAGATTGGCGCGTGAAGAGATGGCAACTGAGAATGAACGTATCCGTATGCTACGCGATAAATTATTGAATGGATTGCAAGAAATTGAAGAGTCTTATATTAATGGTGATATTAATCAGCGTATACCGCATAATTTAAATATTAGTTTCAATTATGTAGAGGGTGAATCGTTGATTATGGCGATTAAAGGTATTGCAGTATCAAGTGGCTCAGCATGTACTTCTGCTAGTTTAGAACCAAGTTACGTGTTACGTGCATTAGGCCGCAGCGACGAATTAGCACACAGCTCAATTCGTTTTTCAATCGGTCGTTTTACTACTGAGGCAGATGTAGACTATACAATTAATCTACTTAAAGAAAAGATTGGTAAATTACGTGAGTTATCACCGCTCTGGGACATGTTTAAAGAAGGTATTGATATTAGTAAAGTAGAATGGGCAGCACACTAAATTATTTTGATTTAAATTAAAATTTTAAAATGCAATTAAAGTAGGAAGTAAAATAAACGCAGGTTTTGCAAAGCATTTTAATTGCGCATAGGAGAAGTGAAATGGCATATTCAGATAAAGTATTAGATCATTACGAAAACCCAAGAAACGTGGGTTCTTTAGATAAAAATGACCCGCAAGTAGGTACTGGTATGGTCGGTGCACCAGCTTGTGGTGATGTGATGAAATTAATGATTAAAGTGGATGATACAGGCGTCATTGAAGACGCAAAATTTAAAACTTATGGTTGTGGGTCAGCGATTGCTTCAAGTTCATTAGTAACTGAATGGTTAAAAGGTAAAACTGTTGATGAAGCATATGAAATCAAAAATTCGGCGATAGCTGAAGAACTTGCTTTACCACCAGTTAAAATTCACTGCTCAGTATTAGCAGAAGATGCCATCAAAGCAGCTGTAGCTGATATTAAAGCAAAACAAGCTGGTGAAAAGGCAGCTTAATGGCTATTAGTTTGACCCCAGCCGCAGCCAACCGTGTAGAGACGTTTCTAACCAATCGTGGGAAAGGTATTGGCTTGCGCCTGGGTGTAAAAACCACAGGTTGCTCAGGTATGGCATATACATTAGAGTTTGTTGATGAAATGCTAGACGAAGACACCGCATTTGAATGCCATGGCATTAAAGTAATTGTCGACCCGAAAAGCTTGGTTTACATTGATGGTACAGAGCTAGACTTTGCCAAAGAAGGGTTAAACGAAGGGTTTCAGTTTAGAAATCCAAATGTTAAAGACGAATGTGGTTGTGGTGAAAGCTTTACTATTTAGCTTATAATCGTGTGAATAAAAGTTACTTTGAATTATTTGGTTTAAGCCAAGCATTTAATATAGATTTAATTGCATTAGAAAAGCAATATCGAAAAATACAATCTGCGGCACATCCCGACCGTTTTGTTTCTGCTTCTTCTGCAGAAAAATTAAAATCTATGCAGATTGCTACATTAGCCAATGAAGCTTATCAAACGATAAAAAAACCTGCATCACGTGCAAAATATTTACTTACCTTACATGAGATTGATGCTACAAAAGAAACTAATACAGCGATGCCTGCAGATTTCTTAATGCAACAAATGGAATGGCGAGAAGCATTAGAAGACTCAAAATATGAAAAAGACATTACTGCTCTAGACACTTTATTGCATATTATGGAGCTAGAAGCTAATGACTTAACAAACAGCTTAACAACGCTGTTTGATGAAACAAAAGATTTAAAAAGTGCAACAGACATAACACGTAAACTTATATTTATAGACAAGGTGTGTGAAGATATTAATAAAGCTATCACACTGATTGAAGACTAATGGCATTATTACAAATTTCAGAACCTGGCATGAGTGCCGCACCGCACCAGCATAATTTAGCAGTTGGCATAGACTTAGGCACTACAAACTCACTTGTAGCGACAGTAAAAAGCGGTATGAGCACAGTATTGCAAGATGAACATGGTCATAGCTTATTGCCTTCTGTCGTGCGTTATGCGCCTGATGGCTCAGTTATTGTGGGGCACGAAGCCCAAGCACAACAAAGTGATGACCCCATTAATACCATTATTTCAGTAAAACGATTCATGGGCCGCGGCTTGAAAGATGTCGCCAATAAAGCGCATATCCCCTATCGCTTTATCGACAATGACTCATCACAAGGCATGCTGCAACTTGAAACACGGGCTGGCTTAAAAAGCCCAGTAGAAATTTCAGCAGAAATTCTTAAATCGCTTAAATTACGAGCTGAAGAATCACTAGGTGGAGAGCTCACAGGTGCTGTGATTACGGTGCCTGCTTATTTTGATGATGCTCAACGCCAAGCAACAAAAGATGCTGCACGTTTAGCAGGTCTAAATGTATTACGCTTACTTAACGAACCGACTGCTGCAGCTGTTGCGTACGGTTTAGATAATGCCTCAGAAGGCGTTTATGTGATTTATGATTTAGGTGGCGGCACCTTTGATGTCAGCATACTGCGTTTATCAAAAGGCGTCTTTGAAGTGCTTGCAACTAATGGTGATTCTGCTTTAGGTGGCGATGATTTTGATCACCGTATTTATTGTTGGGTATTAGAAAAAACTCGTGAAAACATTCCTAGTTTCAACCCACTTACTGAAGAAGACACACGCCTACTACTAACAAAAGCACGCCAAGCTAAAGAATGGCTAACAGATAATCACGAAGCACAAATCACATGTCAATTAAGTAACAATGTTATTGTAGATGTTACTTTAGCGGCGGATAAGTTTATTTCATTGTCAGAAAATCTCGTTAGTAAAACATTATCACCTATGCGTAAAGCCATGCGTGATGCAAAATTAAATATCAAAGGAATTAATGGTATTGTAATGGTCGGTGGTGCTACACGTATGCCACATGTACGACATGCCGTGCAAGCTTTTTTTGAACAAGAACCACTGACTAATTTAGACCCAGATAAAGTAGTTGCATTAGGCGCAGCTATTCAAGCAAATGTTTTAGCAGGCAATCGTAGTGATGAAGATTTGTTATTACTCGATGTTACGCCATTATCTCTAGGCTTAGAAACAATGGGCGGCTTAGTAGAAAAAATAGTGCCACGCAACGCAACACTACCTATTGCACGGGCGCAAGATTTTACTACTTACAAAGATGGCCAAACAGCAGTGAGCATACACGTACTGCAAGGTGAACGTGAATTGGTCACAGACTGTCGCTCTCTTGCCCGTTTTGAGTTACGCGGCATTCCCCCAATGACAGCTGGTGCAGCACGCATCCGCGTCACGTTTCAAGTCGATGCAGACGGCTTGCTATCTGTTAGTGCGCGCGAAGAAACGCAAGGTATAGAAGCACACATTGTTGTAAAACCTTCTTACGGTTTAAGCGAAGATGAAATCACAAGCATGTTAAAAGCATCATTCGGCTCGGCAGAGATAGACAAGCAAGCCCGCGCAGTTGCGGAAGCAAAAGTAGATGCAATCAGCCTTGTTAATGCTATTAAAGCAGCACTGTCAAAAGATGCAACACTATTAAGCGAGGAAGAAAAATCAAATATTGATATCCATATTTCTGCCCTAGAAGCTTTATTAGAGAGCGGAGAAAGTCATGAGATTCATATGGCAACCGAAGCACTCAATGCAGCAACAGAAAGCTTTGCCGCTAAACGAATGGATGCTAGCGTGCAACGCGCACTTGCTGGACAAAACATTGATGCAGTTAACTTATAAGATTAATTAAGAATATTGAAAAAAACGAGAAAATAGTCATGCCACAAATTATTGTATTACCTCACGAAGAGTTATGTCCAGAAGGCACAGCTTTTGACGCAAAAAAAGGCGACTCTATTTGCCAGAATTTATTAGATAACGATATAGAAATGGATCATGCCTGCGACCAGGTTTGTGCATGTACTACATGCCACGTCATTGTGCGTGAAGGTTACAACACACTGAACGAGGCGGAAGAAGATGAAGATGACTTACTTGATAAAGCTTGGGGCCTAGAGCCTTTGTCACGTCTTTCTTGCCAAGCTATTGTCGCTGAAACAGACTTAGTCATAGAAATTCCAAAATACTCACTCAATATGGCAAAAGAAGGCTAGCATTAATATAGCTAACTATTGCACATAACAACTATTACAAAGTTTAGACAAAAAAAGGTGAGTCTACCCACCTTTTTTATGATTTAAATCACTTACTAGCCTACAAAAGTATCTTCCATAAATTTAACTTTACCAGTCGATATATTGTATACAGCACCAACAATACCAATTTCTTTACCCGCCGTCATATCATCTAAGATATCGCTGCAACGAATAATGCTTTCAATCTGATACTTAACATTAAGCTCACATACTTTTTGAACGAAATCATCATTTTTTGAGGTGCGGTGCTCTTCTGATGCAACGGATTTTTCGTGGCGAATTGCCGGTTTAATCATGTTAATAATTTCACCAATATGACCGTCTTTAAAATCGTCACAAGCAGCTTTTACAGCTCCACAACTAGTGTGACCCATGACAACAATAAGCTTGGCACCTAAATATTTACTACCAAACTCTAGACTACCGATACATTTATCAGAAGCAATATTCCCGGCTAAACGTACACTGAAAATATCCCCTAATGCTTGATCAAATAACAGCTCAACAGGAGCACGCGAATCACTACAACTGAGTACTGAAGCAAATGGATGTTGCTCGTCTTTTGTAATGGCTATAAGCGACTGAAAATCCTTTTTTGACGCCTCTTGATTAGCAAATCGCTCATTACCTTCGACAAGGAGAATCAACGCTTCTTTTGGGCTCATTTTATCGCGATCTAATAACGGGTGTTTATACATGGCATTTCCTATCAGAAAATTGTAATTAGCAAAAAATTAGAGATTGGGATCATAATCTAATAATTCAACATCAATCACTTTAAGATTAGCATGTAATAGATAATTCTCAATCACTTCATGAATATCATAATCAATGACTTTACTGCGTGTACAGTCGATAATAACTTTTGAATTAGCCGGTATCTTTTCTAGTGATTCAATAATATCAGCTTTATTAAAGAACGAGACTTGTTCAGAAAGCACAATATGATGCACTTCTTGCCCATGCTCTGTTGTAATAATATCTTTAATATAATGAGAGTGTTTGTATCGGTGATACAACGTAAAGAATAAGCCAACGACTAAACCAGCAGTAATGCCTTTTAACAAGTCAGTAAATATAATGGCCAAAATAGTCACGATGAATGGAATAAATTGCTCCCACCCCAGTTTATACATTTCAAAAAACAACTTAGGTTTTGCTAATTTATAGCCGACAATAATTAGAATAGTAGCTAAACTCGCTAATGGAATCATATTAAGGTATTCAGCAATAGTAATGGCACTAATCAGTAAGAAAATACCATGCAATACTGCTGACGTTTTCGATTTAGCCCCAAAAGCAATATTAGCAGAGCTTCGAACAATCACTTGCGTCACTGGCAAACCGCCAATAAATCCTGAAAGCATATTTCCTAGGCCTTGTGATTTTAATTCGCGATTAGTCGGGGTTACGCGTTTGTAAGGGTCTAATTTATCGGTTGCTTCTACACATAGCAAGGTTTCTAAACTGGCTACAATCGCCATTACAAACCCAATTTTATATACTTCAAAATTAGTGATCTGTGAGAAGTCAGGGAAAGTGAAAAAACTGACAAAATCAGACAAACTATTAGCAACTGGCAGGCTGACAACTTGGTTAGCGTCTAAGGTAAAATTAAAAACTCCATACTGATATAGGTTGAACATCAAGATACCGAATAGGACCACCGCGACAGGGCCTTGAATAATCTGAAATATTTTATGCTTTTTAGAAAAAACCTGCTCCCACAAAATAAGCATAGACAGTGAAATAAGAGAAATCAATAAGGCACCAGGTGTTAAAAACTCAAATGCACTCATGATTTCAGTAAAAGTATTACTGCCATCCCTAAGCTGGAAGGCAAAGTTTCCCTCATATTCAAAATCATAACCAAGTGCATGAGGAATCTGCTTCAAAATAATCAGCAAACCAATGCCAGAAAGCATCCCTTTAATGACTGATGATGGGAAAAAATAAGCAATTACACCGGCTTTTAAAAAGCCTAGAATTAATTGAAAAACACCTGCGATTACTACTGCAAGTAAGAATGTTTCAAATGAGCCAAGTGATGCAATAGCGCCTAAGACGATCACAGCTAAACCAGCCGCTGGGCCGCTTACGCCTAATGGAGAACCACTTATTAGCCCAACAACTATACCGCCCACTATCCCCGCAATAATGCCAGAAAATAATGGTGCTCCTGAAGCTAGTGCAATACCTAAGCATAATGGTAAGGCGACAAAAAAAACGACAATACTAGCAGGTAAGTCACTTCTAAGATTACTAAATAGGTTATTTGGATTCATAAAAAAAGTAACCCCTCAACAAAAATATTACATATACCAGAACAAAACGTAATGAGTAACATATTGTAAGATGGATCTAGCTTTAAATCTAATGATTAATGACTATTTTGTTTTATGTACAATAAAAAAGACGATCTAAAATTCGTCTATGTAATATTAGTAAATATCAATCAAATTTATATTTCATATGTGGTCTTTTACTAGTAAAACGTCTATTTAGACTTTTAGATACTTCTGACTCAGGCACGTCTACTATGGTTGCGCCAACCCAAGCATCATCAGCTTTATAATTACTTTTATTTCTCACTGCTTGATTTTGATATGGACGTCTACTTATAAATCTAAGTCTTAACGCATTATTCTTATCTTGACCCACTTGTGAAGTGTCTGCCAAAACTATATTTTCATGCTTGGTATCGGCATTTAATGCTTTTACATTTCCTTCGTTAGCATTCGCATTCAATGCAAGACCACTTGTTAACAATCCAACAATAATTAAACTTTTCATTTTTTTATCCTCATAGTGTATTCAAAAACAACTTAATCTCAGTAACTTACTTATCTCTAAATTATGATACGTATTTTGCAGGTAATAATGAAGTAAAAAATCCGCCACTATACCTACATCGGTATATACTGATCGGCATATGCCAGAAGAAATAACTACTGATAGTATCGATAATGTGGCTAGTGCTCGAATGCTACGCAGAAACATGCAGCAATCAGAGTCTGAACAAGCAACCTTGCGTTTATTCAACCTATTTGGCTTTAGTCTGTTTGAAAAAGGTTGGTCTGCTGAAAGCGCACAATTAATCCTGAATGAAGCTTGCAATCAATTTGGTGCTCAGCATGGCATGATTGCAAAGCAAGATGGCGGCACCCTAAATGTGATTGCAAAACTAGGAAAGACATTCCCAACTGGCTCACGTATTCCAATAATGGGGGGGCTAGGGACTTTATTAAAATCCCCTTGCAAGTTTCATGTAAACAAAGAAGCGAATGCGCTATGGTCATTTAATAAAGATGACGCGTTTACAACATTCACAATGCCAATCGCCTACCAGCATCAACCTTTAGGCATTCTAGCTTTAGCAAGTATTAAAACCTTGCTAACTAAAGAAAATATCACTACCTTGCATAGCTTAGCTGGTTTATTAGGCACCTCGATCGCCCTATCTGAAAACAAGTCATCGTCGACAGTGGATTTATCAGAACTCGACGTACTGACGCCACGAGAACGAGAAGTCTTCGCGCTTTTACCCTCTGGACACAGCAATGCAGAATTAGCGGCACTATTAGAAATAGCTTCTGGTACAGTCAAAGTGCATGTGGAGCGAATACTCAATAAACTGAGTCTAAGAGACAGAACACAAGCTGCAGTAAAAGCAGTTGAATTAGGATTTAAGTCATAAACAACAGGCTAAAATTATGATAAGAAAACTTATTAAGTGGCCAAACTACATTTTACTTTTTTGGCAAGACCTTCCATTAGCTAAAAAAGGCATCGTCGTTATTATGCTGCCTTTGGCAGTCTTACTAACCTCACTCGTTTCCTTATATCAATCTGAAAAACATTTAGCTAGCTTAGAAAATCAGCTGGCCACTGCGTTAAAAAATCAACGAGATATTCAAACAGTACACACTAAACTACTGCAGGCCTCCACTGGGATTCGAGATTATCTATTGACTGGCGACAAGGCTTTTTTAACAAGCTTTTCCCGCGCGCACAAAGAATTGCCTTTGAGGTTGGCTGCACTTCATAAACAAGTTGAGAATAAGTTACAAAAAAATCGCATTGCCAAGATTACGAGCTTGGTTGAAGTAAACCTCGGTCACTTAACCACTTTATCTGGCAATGAATCAGAAATTGCATCTGATTTTCTAATCGACCAATTTAAACTGCAAGTTAAGAATATGAATAACTTACAGTCTGAAATTAAATACTTTAATAAGCTAGAGGCAATACTTGTTGAACAAGATCAAGCCAACGTCAATTTACAACGAAGACAAAATATAACCATTACCACTATTGGAGCAATTGGCGGGATTATTGGTGCCATACTCGCTGTCTGGCTTTTCTCTGGCACAATCGTTAAGCGGGTAAAATCACTACGAGACAATGCAGCACATTTAGCACGAGCAGAAGCATTGGAACTTCCCTCAAAAAGCAAAGATGAACTGGGTCAATTATCGGTAGAGCTTGAACACGCTTCAAGACTATTGGCAAAAAATATTGAATCTGCAACTCTAGCTAAGAAAGAAGCTGAGCAGGCCAACAAAGATAAAAGTGCCTTTCTATCACGCACTAGTCATGAATTACGCACACCACTTAATGCAATACTGGGCTTTGCACAACTACTTCAAACTGAGCTTAAGCCTGGTCAAAACAGAGATTATGTTGATTTAATCAAAAATGCAGGGGATCACTTACTTAAACTGATAAATGATGTGATAGATATCGCTAAAATACAGTCTGGTGAATTATCTTTACCTCTAATACCAACACCTGTTAATGAGCTAATCATAGAGGCTGTTCATTATATTTCCCCCCTTGGTAAAATACGTGATGTAGAAATTAAACATAGCATTGAAGATAATCTTTTTGCGTTAGCAGATAGGCAAAAATTATTGCAAGTACTACTAAATTTATTGTCAAATGCGCTTAAGTATGGCCCCGCTAACTCAGCTGTATTAATTAAAGCTTACCAAGATGAAAGCACAATTATTGTAGAAGTTTTTGATGAGGGTCTTGGCATCCCAGATGAATTAAAGTCTCGTTTATTTAATGCGTTTGATCGCTTAGGGGCTGAGCATACAAAAATTGAAGGCACAGGTATAGGCTTAGCACTTAGTAAACAAATTATGATAGCTATGCAAGGCAGTATTCATGTCTCAGATAATAAAAGCTTATTTTGGATTGAGTTGCAAGCAAGTGCTAAGATTCCATCAAACAAAGTAAATAGCTACACTATATTAAACACACCCAAAATAACGCCACTATTAGATAAAAAATCTATTATTTATGTCGAAGACAATATAAGTAATCGCACATTAGTTGAAGCTGTTATTAAGCGGCTTAGCCATATAAAACTACTTTGCACGACAACAGTTAAAGAAACTAAAATTTTATTATCAGAAGTTATACCTGCACTAATGATTATTGACTTACATTTGCCAGATGAGTCTGGTGAAGTACTTGTGAATTACATGAAACTGCATGAGCCATTGGCAAACATTCCGATTATAGTACTCAGTGCAGATGCTACTAAAGACTCTATTCAGCGTTTAGAATCCGCTGGTATTGATTTTTATATGACGAAACCATTTAATATTTCTGAATTTTTAGACAATGTCTCCACCTTAACTCAAGAAAAAAGAACTGAGATTATCGATGAACGAAGCTGACATATTAAATGCCAAAATTCTCATTATAGATGATGCTGATGCAAACTTGCGCTTATTAGAATCGCTACTGGCTAAAGAAGGCTTTAGCCAAGTCATTAGCACTGCAGACTCGACTAAAACAATTGATTTATTTACTGCATTTGAACCTGATCTTATTTTATTAGATTTAATGATGCCAGAACTAGATGGCTATGCTATCTTAGATTTATTACAAAAGCATATCCCTGAAGATACATTTCTGCCGATTTTGGTATTAACTGCAGATGCCACTATTGCGGCCAGAAGAAGAGCACTTGCATTAGGTGCAAAAGACTTTTTAACTAAACCATTTGATAATATTGAGGCTATGCTTAGGGTATGGAATTTATTAGAGACACGCCTCCTATATCTTAAGCTTAAGTCTTACCAAGAAAACGCTTACCCACTCAAACGCTCGCTTAGCGAGAAATAAAAAAGCCCACTAATAAAACCGAGGTTTATTTAACAACTTTCTAATTTAAGTTAGTATGCCCACTGCGCTCTTAATGTAAATATATTAATGTCATCAGCTGCACCACCAGAGGCAGTTGTAATAGGACCATTATTGATATCAAACATTCTTGAGTAATCAGCCATAAACCGGACGTTGTAACTTAGGTACCAGTTCAGTGCGGTAGTAATACGTTTCCCTTTCCCACCAAGTGCATCACCCAAATCAAGTGCGTCATAACGTGCTGCTACTTCCCAAGCACCCCATGTGCCATTTTTCAGGCTGAAGTTTGTTTTTGGTTTCAAACCTTTAAACTCACCATCGGAGCCTTGATAGCTGCGACTTTCACCTGTCAGTGTATAACCAACTTGTGCATACCATGCAGTAAAGTCTATATCATTACTAAGACTACGCTCAATATCGGCTTTAGCAAACTCACTTTGGAAAGAAAGTGGGCCATTCATTGCTGAAAGCTCTAACAAACCAACATTCAATCTATCGAAGATAAGGTCAACTGTACTAAGCAATTCAAGATTAGAACTATTCGTTGTTTCGTATGCAAAGTTATTTCTATCCTTACCTAAAAACTCTCCATTATCATCTAAAGAGCGTGAAGCATAGTTTGCACCAACGTGTAACACCTTATCTTTTTCGTTGATCGGCGCCCAAGTACCTCGAAAAGCGAAAGCATTGCCCTTTTTCTTTCTGTCATCTTTTTCAGGGTCAAACTGATCACCATAAGTACCACCTTGTACATTCCAATCTTTACCATAAACTTTTGCATTCAGACCAATGGAACGATCAAACCATGGTGTTGTTAATGCAGAAACCATTGAACGCTCTGTAAACATAATGTCACTTGAGCTTTCTTGCACTTCCATACTCATGGCATGTTTTTGTTGACCTACTATAAATTTCCAACCTTCAATACCTTTATATGCCAAAAACATGTCTTTCACACTGACTGCATCTCCAGCCAACTCAGCTTCAAAAATGTATATCAAGTTTCTGAATGCTTTACCTGTTATGTTTACCCGTGCACGACGTATATTAGAACCATCTGTAGCATCTGCTGACTGACCAGGGTTACCTCTCTCAATCAAACCTTCATCGTTACTATGATCTGTCACCTCTAGATGCAAACGACCACCAATATACGTTGAGAAGTTACCATAAGGACCTTTAAACAATAAGCCTTTTTTGACGACTTCAACACTATCTTGTTTCTTTTCTTTTTTAATTACCGCTTTTGCTTCACCCGCAGCGTCTTTCATCATTAAAGCCCCACCCTCAGGTGCTGTTTCTTCTCTAATTGGTTCATTAACAATATCATCTGTCGGGTCAGCTATAGCAGTTCCGCCAAAAATCAACAACAAAGCTGCTGAAGTTGCAGTAATGGCACATAATTTAAAATTCATTCAAAAATTCCTTCTGGATAGAAATACAATATATCAACGAAAGGATTCTTGCTTGACTAATTATGTCAGTCTGATGATACTTCCTCATAAAAAAACCCTATTGCATTCCTGCAACAGGGTTTAAAAAATTGTAAAAAGCCCACACCAGCGGCTTTTTACAGGCCTACCAACTGGCTACACTTGCTTAAAATGACACATCCCACTGTACGCGAACTCTATTCTCACTAGCATCTTGGTTGACAAACCCATCTTCCAGCGTTAAATGTGAGAAGTCGGCTGTAATTTTGTTGTTATGACCAGACATAAACCAATTTGCCGCTAGGGTAAACTCTTCACGCTCATTATCTTCATTTATATCAGCCCTATTTGGCTCCTCTACATAAGCGTAGCGAGCTGCAAGCTCAAGCTCTTTAGGAACAAAGGACATAAGGTTGTGAAAGAAGTAACCAGCTTGCACGTAACCACCAGTCAAATCACTTGAAGTGCTGTTAACGTTATCATCAACAGTTTTTTTATGGAATTCTTCTTGGAAGGAAAATCCTCTGTACTTGAATGCGGCGCCCTGTGTCCATTGATCGACATCAAATTGCCCATTGGCTGCGCTAAGAGGCCTGCTGAAACCATCAAGATTCCCACAACCACCAGATGACCAACGGGTGCAACGACCTGTGTTCGATGCGGTAGCTAACGAGAAGCTGCCGGTAGGTTTTTCCGTAAACTCTACGTCTGTTTGTCTAAATTTAAGTTCGCGTCCAAGGAAATTCCATTGCAATCTGGCCATTCTCATCAAATTGTTATCATCGTTACGAACGCCACGACCCTCACCAGTATAAACGCCTGCCCAGTAGTTCATATCGGCAGCTGAGCCTTTGAACAAACGGCCTTGCAACTGTGCACCAACCTGACGGTCAATGGTAAAGACTCGGTTGGCTATAGAACGCTCCACAAACTGCTGGCGACCAGATGAATCAACTCGCTCCCTATTGTAATTAATTTTCCACTGGCCAATTCGTGCACCCAGATAATCATATTTAGCTATATCAGCACGCCAATCAATAACGCGTGTACTCGCGTTAGCACTACCATCATCGGTGTTACGGGTTGGTTGCAGGTCCAATTCGAAATAATATTTAAGCCAAGGTTGAAATGCGTGGCCACCAATCTTCATTCGCAAACGGCGCCCTTCAAATGTGTTTTGGCTATTATCGTCAAAATTGCCGAGTCGGCGTGGATCGCCAGTCGATGGGCTGGTGAAACGCATTTGCGCACGCCATAATAGGTTCGTCTGAAATTTGCCATCAGCTGTTTCCAGACGGAAGCCTTTTGAGCTATGGCTGGCTTTTACTGGGAACTCCTCATCTACCTGCTTTGCCACCTGGGCAGAGACGGTTTTTTCCACCTTTTTATCCATTGCTGCTTGTTCACCCGCACGGCCTTTAAGCAATGAAGCACCTTCTTCTTCAGTCAATATACCTTTAGAAATTAGTGCATTAACAATATCGTCTGTCGAATCAGCCATAGCAGAACCGCCAAAGCTCAACATTAAAGTTGCTGTTGTAGCAGCTGCAATGTTACGTAGTTTAAAATTCATTCATAACTCCCTTTTGGATATCAAGATAAATACAATTAGTTTCAACGAGAGGGATTCTGCGTGATTTATATGACAGTTTGATGACATTTACTTACATAAAAAAACCCTGTTGCATTTCTGCAACAGGGCCTAAAAATGAACTTAAAAAAGCCCGCATCTGCGGCTTTTAAATATATCAACCTCGTTTTTACATAAGCTTTTTAATCGCTTGCTTCAAGCCGCATATGGGGAAACAAAATGACATCACGAATACTTGGGCTATCTGTTATCAACATGACTAACCGGTCTAAACCAATGCCACAACCGCCTGTAGGCGGCATACCATACTCAAGCGCACGGATGAAATCGGCATCGTAGTACATGGCTTCGTGATCGCCTGCTTCTTTGGCTTTCATTTGTGCCTGAAAACGTGATGCTTGATCTTCAGCGTCATTGAGCTCACTAAAACCATTGGCCATTTCTCGACCGGTAATAAACAATTCAAAACGCTCCGTCACCTCAGGGTTTTCATCACTCGCACGGGCTAAGGGCGACACCTCAACAGGGTAGTCGATAATGTATGTAGGCTGCCAACATTTGCTTTCAACTGTTTCTTCAAATAATCCCAATTGCAATGCGCCTAAACCTGCGTGTTCAAATGGCTTAGCGCCAAGTTTTAGTATTTCAGCGCGCAAAAAATCAGCATCGCCAAGTTGGTCTAAGTTATATTTTGGTGCATATTTTTGTATTGCTCCAACAATGGTTAATCGCTCAAATGGTTTACTTAAATCAACTTCTTTACCATCGTAACTAATAACAGCAGAACCTGTAGCAGCAATTGCAGCTGCACGAACACATTGCTCAGTAAAATCCATTAACCAATGGTAATCAGTATAGGCGGCATAAAATTCCATCATGGTGAATTCTGGGTTATGGCGCACACTTAAGCCCTCATTACGAAAACTACGGTTAATTTCGAACACACGTTCAAACCCACCAACCACCAGACGTTTTAAATAAAGCTCAGGGGCAATACGCATAAACATTTGCATGTCTAACGCATTATGATGAGTAGTAAATGGCTTGGCCGAAGCACCACCTGGGATAGGATGCAACATTGGTGTTTCAACTTCTAAAAACTCATGTTCAACCATGAAGTTGCGTACCGCTGAAACCACTTTAGAACGGGTTACAAACGTCGCACGGGTTTCTTCTGAGGTAATTAAATCAACATAGCGTTGCCGATACTTAATTTCTTGATCTACTAAACCATGATATTTTTCAGGTAGTGGACGTAATGATTTGGTGAGTAACTTAATTTCGCTTACATGAAGCGAAAGCTCACCAGTTCTAGTTTTAAATAAGCGCCCTGTCGCCCCCATGATGTCGCCTAAATCCCAGTGCTTAAAGCTAGCGTAAAGTGCTTCACCAATTTCATCTCTTGCTATATAAAGTTGAATACGGCCTGCCGTATCTTGAATAGTTGCAAAACTGGCTTTACCCATTACGCGTTTAAGCACCATTCGTCCTGCAACTTTTGCAGGAATCGCTTGTGGATCAAGCGCTTCTTTATCTAATTCGTCATATTTTTCGTGTAAGTCAGCTGATTTATGTTCTGGCTTGAAATCATTTGGAAAGACTGCAGTGTTATTTTCTTTCGCCGTTACTCGCATCGCTTTTAATTTTTCACGACGCTCTGCTATGACGTGGTTTTCATTGATAAGTGGTGATTCTTTTGTATGATCGTTCATTTTGGCGGACTCGTGTCTTAAAGTGTTTACGCAATGGTTTTCTTACCTTGCTTTGATTTTCTGCTTGTGGACTAATTATTTTTACGCTTAATCAATCATTTTAGCATTGTTATTTGTAAGTGAATGTTTTAGCTTAACTATGTTGAGCTATTGTTATCAGCATTAGTTCGTTTATCTTGAACATTTGTTATTTGACTGGGCATATCCTGATTAGCGATGACATGCAGCTCTGCTAGCGAGGCATATAGTGCTGGGCTAAATAATCTAGAAATAATAGATGAAATAAAAGAAATAGCCATCAGACTTATGACCATTTCATGACTATCAATCATCTCCATAACAATAATAAATGACGTTAACGGTGCTTGCGTAACTGCTGCTAGAAACCCTGCCATGCATAATGCGCATATTGCAGCAGTTAGATATTCATGTCCGAATAATGGCGTTAAACTGCTACCAATACCCGCACCTATGGAAAGTGAAGGTGCAAATATGCCACCTGGTATACCACTTAAATAACTAAAAATAGTGGCTAAAAATTTTACTGGTGCATATACCCATGACTCAGAAGATGCACCTGTTAACATTTGCTGAGCTTGAATATAACCAGACCCATGAGCATCGCCATTAGTGACAAAGCCTAGCAAGGCGACCATCAAACCACAAAAGCCTGCCCACCATAATGGATGCAATGTTCTAAGTGCGCCTAAACGTCCTTTCATTTTGCTAGATGAGAGCAAAGTGCGGCTAAAAACACCACCAGAAATGCCGCATACAATGCCACAAAGAAGAACAGGAATAATAATCTGCCGATCAATAACCCCAACAGAGAAAAAACCGAAATAGGTATAGTTACCCTGCAGTGAAATCGATACTAAACCTGAAAGAACGATAGCAGAGATAATTACACCATTGGTTTTCTGTTCAAACCGTCTACCTAATTCTTCAATGGCAAAAATAATCCCAGCCAATGGTGTATTAAATGCAGCAGAAATACCAGCAGCCCCACCAGCTAATATCAAGTGTTTTGGATTGACAGTAAAACCCGGTGGTAAAAAATGTCTAAATGAATGCATAACACTGGCAGCTACTTGCACCGAAGGGCCTTCGCGCCCAGCAGAAAAGCCTGCCGCAACAGCGCTAATACCTAATAACACTTTACCAAATGCTAATCTCAAATTAATTAATGTCGGGTATTTTCCTGATTTACTTTCTACCTGAAGCGCTGCCATCGTTTGCGGAATACCACTACCACCAGCACCTTTGAACCAACGGTTTGTCATCCAAACAATAGCTATGCCTGCCAAGGGTGTAAGTATAATAGGTAACCAGCCGTATTCGCCTTGCAGTTTAAAGAAAAATTCGTTTGCATGCTCTGTAGCTCTTGCAAACATTACGACCACTAAACCAGCCGTTGCTGCAGCCAGCCAAACAATGACTCGGCCATGCCAAGCATCAAAGTCAGCCAAGCGCGAACGTTTAATGGAAGAAACTATTTCGTCAGACGGTTGCATACGATTAATTAATACTTTGTAATAAATTTATTTAAAAAAAGTTTATTTTCGCTAATGATCAACATCAAGAGTGATCGCTTTGGGCAACACAAATGATGGCAGAATTGTAGATATTGCTCCATAAATAAGCAAACCACCAAATAGGGTATCAGTAATAAAATAGCGCTCATGCAGAATAGTTGCAATCACCAATGTAAATATAAGTGTTGGTGCCAAAGCAATTGCCACATAGAAACTACTTTTCAGGTCATCCCCATGCAACCAGTTTCTTTGCATAGTGATAATACCAACTCTAAGCGGCAATACAGCTACACTAATCGTTAGACCTAGCCATAAAGACTCCCACTGCAGGGCACTTTGAGGCACATTCATGCCACTGTAAAAGAAATAAAATGGCACAAAGAAAGAAGCAAATAATGCAATAGCATGTAAATTACTATCGGAGGCAAGTGTTGGCATTTTTTCACGTAATTGTCTTGCAGCAAAACCAGTTAAGAACGCTCCAACGAGATAATAAACACCGATATGCTTTGTCAAAAATGCGGCGACCAAACCAACCATCACTAACAAAGAAAATTCGGAGCCTGGTGCGTGAGGAATCACTAAACGACCAAGCACAATAAGTAACAAAGGCAAACCAAACGCAATAAGCAACAACACACCTGAAGCTGTCATTAATGATGTGTATGACTGAGATTTTAATATTACAAACAATAACAGTAACGCTAACAACTCTCCGACAACCGCTTTTGTGGTTACCCAATACTTCTCACTATCAGTAATACCAAGCGTGCTTAAGGATTCTAAGATAAAGCCTGTTGATGGGGTGAAAATAGCCAATGCCAGGAGCCCTGATACTTGCCAACCAAATTGAAAATACTTCATCGTCAACCAAACAGATGCGGCTAACACAACACATCTAATAAACAAATGCTTAAATAATGCCCATGCATTTTTTCTCAGATCATCTACATTAACTTCTAAACCTGCAAAAAGAAATAATGAAGATATTCCTAATGCAGAAAGCAAGCCTAACGTCTGATCGCGGCTAAAGTCTGCTAAAAACAGCACCGTACCAATACCAAGGGCAAAGCAGGTTAAAGGCGCTGGAATCTTAAATCTTTGCAACGCACGCGGAACAACAAGCAGTATGAAAATTACGCCTAATAATACTAATTGAGAAGTAATGCCAAGTAATTCCATATCGCTCCCTAACTTTATAATTTATTTTATGCATCATAAATGCCCAACAATCAGGAGGCAAGCATTCTGTTATTAATACTAATCAAACACCTTGTTTCAAACTTTCCATAATAAATGGGTCAAGGTCTCCATCTAATACACCTTGCGTATTCCCCACCTCAACACTGGTCCGCAAGTCTTTAATTCGTCCTTGGTCTAACACATAACTTCTTATTTGATGACCCCAGCCAATGTCTGTCTTATTATCTTCCATCGCTTGTTTTTCCTCGTTACGCTTACTTAGTTCTAAATTATATAGCGCGCCTTTTAGCATCTTCATTGCTTCATCTTTGTTACGATGTTGCGACCTGTCATTCTGACATTGCACGACAACATTGGTAGGCAAATGCGTAATACGCACTGCAGAGTCTGTTTTATTAATATGTTGGCCTCCTGCACCACTTGCGCGATAAGTATCAATCCGTATATCCGCAGGGTTTATTTCTATCTCGATTGAATCATCGACTTCAGGAAAAACTTGAACGCTAGCAAAACTAGTATGACGCTTTGAATTTGAATCGAATGGTGATTTTCGTACTAAACGATGGACTCCATGTTCTGTACGCAAAGTACCATAGGCATAATCGCCAGATATTTTGATTGATGCGCCTTTAATACCAGCCACGTCACCCTCAGACTGCTCCAACACT
This sequence comes from uncultured Methylophilaceae bacterium, assembly GCA_964549145.1. GTDB lineage: Bacteria > Pseudomonadota > Gammaproteobacteria > Burkholderiales > Methylophilaceae. The sequence goes on along the minus strand of CAZJUK010000003.1, from coordinate 5,986 downwards.
TCAATCTTAAAGCCCTTGCGCTCGCAATAGCGCAAATACATACGTAATAACATATTTGTCCAGTCTTGTGCTTCTGTACCCCCACTGCCAGATTGAAACTCAACAAAGCAGTTATTCGCATCCATTGCTCCAGAAAACATTCTTCTAAATTCTAATTCAGCAACCTTTTCTTCTACTGCTTCAGAGTCTTTGGCAATACTTAATAAGCTCTCGTCATCATTTTCATCGCGAGCCATTGCAAATAACTCACGACTATCATTAACAGTATTTTCAATATCTGTGAGACTGGTAACAACTAGTTCTAAAACTCGCTTTTCTTTGCCTAATTTTTGTGCATTTTCTGGAATACTCCAAATATCAGGGTCTTCAAGGAGGCCATCGACTTCGGCTAAACGTTGTGCTTTATTCTCAAAGTCAAAGATACCTCCGTAGGGCAAGACTGCGTTCGCTTAAATCCACGAGTCGATTGGCAATAAGATTAAGTTGTTCAGCTTCCATAGATTAGTTTCTTTTGATTTACTGATAGGACAGTTTCTTGAGCTTTAATTATACAACAAAGTTCTAACAAAAAATCTTAGTAGATTAAGTCTTGCAAGGTTTTAACACGCCCCCTATCTTTATAAAAAATTTAGTTCGCAAGGTGATTTAATATCGTAAATAACTTTTCTGAAAGAGGTCAAAATTTCACGTTAAAATACCGTATCATGACTTGTCATAAAAATGTCACAATAACTCAGTATTATAAGCGCTTACTTAAACAAGGACTATCATGCAACCAATTTCGTACAAATCAGTCGCAAAAAATACCATTCATTTAGCCAGTGCGTTCGCGGTTATCACTACACTTAGTGCTTGTTCACAATCAGATGGAATAGGTGCATCAGATAATGTAGACAGGAACGCTATTATCAAGATTGATGGTTCAAGCACTGTATTCCCAGTCACTGAAGCAGTTGCTGAAGAGTTTCAAATTGCTACAAAAACAAAAGTAACCGTCGGCATTTCTGGTACCGGTGGTGGCTTTAAAAAATTCTGCCGTGGTGAAACAGACGTTTCTGGCGCATCTCGCCCAATCAAACAAAAAGAGATCGAACAATGTAAAGAAGCAGGGATTGAGTTTATTGAACTACCGGTTGCCTTTGATGCGCTAACCGTTGTGATTAATCCAAAAAATGATTTTGCTAGCGAAATGACAGTCGCAGAATTAAAAACAATATGGGCGCCTGAGGCACAAGAAACGATTACATCATGGAAGCAAGTCAATCCTGAATGGCCTGACACACCACTAAAACTTTTTGGTCCAGGTGCTGATTCAGGTACTTTTGATTACTTTACCGAAGCGGTTGTTGGTAAATCTAAATCTAGCCGTGGTGACTTTACTGCATCAGAAGATGATAATGTGTTGGTCACTGGTGTTGCTGGTGATGCTGGCGGTATTGGTTACTTTGGTTATGCATATTATGAAGAAAACAAAGACAAACTGACCGCTGTAGCGGTGTCAGAAGAAGCTGGAAAAGTAGGTGTATTACCTTCAAGAGAATCAATTGAAGACGGCTCATACCAGCCATTAGCGCGCCCTATCTTTATCTATGTAAAGAAAAGTTCAGCTGAAAAAAAGCCACATGTTAAAGCATTTGTTGATTACTATTTAGAGCAAGGTCGACCTTTAATTGAAGAAGTTAAATACGTGCCATTACCAGCTGAGGATCAAGATGCTGTTATTGCTCATTGGAAAGCATTAAAAGCAGGCTCTGGCTTCAACGGGAAGTCAGAAGTTGGCGTAAATATTCAAGACTTACTTTCACGTACCAAATAAGCACAAGTTGCACTAAAACAACAACAAGCCTAGTAGCAATCGCTAGGCTTGTTGTTTTGTTTAACAAATAGCGATAACATGGAACCCAATATAACGTGAATACTGTCAATCAAGTGTCAAACTCATCAGCAGCACCGCATATCAGTCCGCGCCTTGCAAAAAGCTTTAAGCGTAATATTAAAGAGCGTTTAATTGAGTTTTTATTATTGTTATGTGCTTTATCTGCAGTGTTTACCACAGTAGCCATTGTCCTTATTTTAATCTTCGAGTCAGCTGCTTTTTTTGAGCATGTTTCTTTGTTTGATTTTTTAACTGACACCCAGTGGACACCGCTATTTGAAGACGCCCATTACGGTATTTTGCCATTAATTTCTGGAACTTTAACCATTTCTTTTGTGGCACTAGCATTTGCCGTACCTGTAGGCACAATTGCCGCCATTTATTTATCCGAATTTGCTACCCATAAAACCCGTGAAACAGTAAAACCTATTTTAGAAATGTTAGCAGGTGTACCTACCATTGCTTTTGGCTATTTTGCCTTGTTACTTGTTACACCATTATTACAAAATATATTCCCTGACCTACCTAGCTTTAACATGCTAGGCCCAGGTATTGTTATTGGCATTATGGTAGTGCCTTACATTGCTTCCGTGTCTGAAGATGCTATGCGTGCTGTGCCAATGAGTATGCGCGAAGGCTCTTATGCTATGGGCGCTACCCGCTTCCAAACTGCTCTTCGGGTGGTCACGCCAGCTGCTATTTCTGGCATTGTGGCTGCTTATATTTTAGCAATATCGCGTGCCATTGGCGAAACTATGGTGGTGGCTATTGCCGCAGGCCAACAACCCAATTTGTCATTTAACCCGATGGATTCAGCCGCCACTATTACCGCTTATATTGCACAAGTCGCCATGGGCGATTTGCCGCATGGTAGCATTGGTTACCAAAGCATATTTGCTGCAGGCTTAGTATTAATGTTGATGACATTATTTTTCAATATTCTTGGCCACTTTACACGTAAAAAATTCCGCGAGGCTTATTAATGGCGCATCAAAACACATCGACAAACACGGCATCAAACGCTGCATCGCTAGAAAATATTGACGAAGTGCGAGCTATGATTAAGCGCCACAAACTAAAAGATTTTTTATTTAGTCAGTTGGGTTTGTTATCCATTATTTTTATTCTAATCACCTTGCTCATATTATTTGTTGATTTAGTTATTGATGGCTACCCGAAGCTGACATCATGGGACTTTTTTAGCCACTTTCCATCACGACGTGCAGCCAGAGCAGGTTTGCTTTCTGCGCTGGTTGGCTCAGCCTTGGTTATGTTGGTGACGTTCTTTTCTGCCGTGCCATTAGGCGTTGGCGCAGCCATTTATTTAGAAGAGTACGCTCCAAAAAACTGGTTCACAGAAATTATTGAAGTAAATGTAACTAACTTAGCCGCCGTACCATCCATTATTTACGGTTTGCTCGGTTTAGGCTTATTTGTCTATACCTTTGACTTTGGCAATAGCGTACTCACCGCTGGGTTAACATTAGGCTTGCTAATATTGCCAGTAGTCATTGTGGCAACTAGAGAAGCCATACGTGGCATCCCTGTAGCAATACGTGAGGCCGCATATGCAGTCGGTGCAACCAAAGGTCAAGTGGTCGGCCAGCACGTAGTGAAATATGCCACAGGCGGAATTTTAACTGGGGTGATCATTGGTATGGCTCGCGCACTGGGTGAAACAGCACCGGTGATTATTATTGGTGCATCTACATTTATTGCCTTTTTGCCCAACGCACCAATTTCTAGCTCACCACCTTTTATTAACTTTGACTGGTTAACATCTGACTTTACCGTGCTGCCGATCCAAATGTTCAACTGGCTGTCACGCCCTGGTTCAGACTTCCATGTTAATGCTGCGGCAGCTGGCGCCATTATTATTGTGGTGACATTATTGATGAATACAGTGGCGATTAGAATGCGCTATAACATCCGTAAAAAAATAAAATGGCAGTAGTACTTAAAAATATTTTTAAAAAAATTACTTAGGAAAACTGAACTATGGCGAATGCCACCCTAGAAATTAAATCGGAAGCACGTGACTTAAGCTTCTACTATAGCAATGGCAAACAAGCATTAAGCAGTATTAATATGCCACTCTATGAGAAGAAAGTAACCGCCCTAATTGGGCCATCTGGTTGTGGAAAATCAACTTTTTTACGTTGTTTTAACCGGATGCATGATCTTTATCCTGGCAATAAGTATGAAGGCCAGATTGTTATGCACCCAGATAATACTAATATATTAGATCCGAATGTAGACCCAATTGAAGTACGCATGCGTATTAGCATGGTGTTTCAAAAGCCTAATCCTTTTCCAAAATCAATTTTTGAAAATGTGGCTTATGGTTTACGCGTACGAGGTGAAAAAAACAAGCGCTTACTTAGTGAAAAGGTAGAAGAAGCACTAAAAGGTGCTGCCTTATGGGACGAAGTTAAAGACCGCTTACAAGATTTAGCCTTTAACTTATCAGGTGGCCAACAACAACGTTTATGTATTGCCCGCGCGCTTGCAACAGACCCTGAAATCATGCTCTTTGACGAGCCAACGTCCGCATTAGATCCAATTGCAACAGCAAGTATTGAAGAATTAATGAATGAGCTGCGTGATAAAATTACCATTTTAGTCGTGACACATAATATGCAACAAGCTGCACGCGTGTCTGATTACACGGCCTATATGTACTTAGGTGAGCTCATTGAGTTTAATAATACCAGTGACATTTTCATTAAACCGAAAGATAAACGCACTGAAGATTACATTACTGGCAGAATCAGCTAACCAATCTCTTTGGAGAAAGATACTATGAACGAACAAGCACATTTATCAAGACAATTTGATCACGATCTAGAACAACTACGTAGCAATGTACTAGAAATGGGTGGCCTTGTAGAGACACAACTTAACACTATCTCAAAAGCTTATGCTGAGAATAACAATTCTGCCGTTCTTAATGTGCTTGAAAATGATAGTGAAATCAATGCATTTGAAAAATCGATTGATGACTCATGTATTCAGGTCATAGCAAAACGCCAACCAACAGCATCTGATTTGCGCTTGGTGATGGCGGTTAGCAAAATGGTGACTGATCTAGAGCGCTCTGGCGACGAAATAAAAAAAATGGCTAAAAGCATACGTCGTATTCAAGAACGCAATATTAAAGCAAAAGATAACGCAACGGACATTAAACATTTGGCAGCCGTAGCAAGCACACAACTAAGAGGCGCTTTAGATTGTTTTGCCAGATTGGATACCACAACTGCAAAAGCAATTATTTTAGGAGACGATGCACTTGATGACGAGTTTAAAGCCATTGTGCGTCAACTAATTACATTTATGATGGAAGACCCTCGCTCTATTACTACGGCATTAGATGTAATTACGATTGCTCGCGCTATTGAGCGAGTTGGCGACCATGCGAAGAATGTCGCTGAACAAGTCATTTATATCGTTAAAGGTCAAGATATTCGACACACAAAAAATTCATAAAAAGTATTGTTATTTGAATATCAAAAAAGCCAGAAACGCTGGTTTTTTTGATTCTGAGGCATCTATATACTTACTACTCAGGTTTCAATTGTTATTTATTATGCGTTGATAAAACTGTACCATTCGCTTTGCTTGCGTATCAGTTGTCCACCGACTTGATACATATTGCTTTGCACGCTGACCTAATGACTTTCTCAGTAATGGATTTTCAATTAGGTAAGCCACTTTTTCTGAAAAATCGTCAACCGCATCAGGTGCAATCATCGCACCTTCCCCTTCTATTAAAATTGAGGCTGTGCCTAATTCTGCAATCGCAACCACTGGTGTGGATTGGGCCATCGCCTCAAGCAATACCAATCCTTGTGTTTCACTTTTTGAGGCAAAAACAAAAATATCAGCTGATTTATAGCAGGCATTCAATTCAGAATTTCGATCTAAGTAACCGATAAACCTAACATTTTTACCTAAATTTAACTTTTCAGATAATTGATGTAAATAAGCTTTTGCTGGACCTTCTCCCGCAATAACTAACAACACATTAGAATGTTTTTTAATTAGTATTTTTGTCATCTCTAATAAAAATGTAATATTTTTTTCAAACGCAACACGCCCAACATAAAGTAA
>CAZJUK010000002.1:0-65206 GCA_964549145.1 uncultured Methylophilaceae bacterium | reverse complement strand
GCATGGTTGTGCCTATTTGTGTATTTAATATATATATAAAACTAATAATAATAATAATAGCGTTTTTTTCTGTGGATAGCCTTATTTTATTATTTTAATCAATGACTTAATATTGATTTTTAACTGTTATAAACTACGTTTTAACTTGTGGATTAAATGTTGATACTATTTTAGCTAATCCGTTTTTGACTACTTATTAACAATTAACCCACAACATTAGTATGCTTTAAATAACAGTTTTTTATTTTAAATTTAATTCTTATTAATCTCGTATTACTTGCGTTAAAAAACCAATATCGTGCGAGATGTTAGAATCCTTTAAACGTAATTGTTCTATTTCTTCACATGCATGCATGACTGTTGTGTGATGTCTGCTCCCAAATGCTTCACCTATTTCAGGAAAACTTTGGTTCGTCAGTTCGCGTGCTAAAGACATTGCAATTTGCCGAGGCCTTGAAAAATTCCGTGAGCGCTTCTTACTGTGCATCTCAGATACTTTAATTTTATAATAATCAGCAACCGTTTTCTGTATATTTTCTATTGTTATCTGCCGACTGCGTACAGCGATTAAATCACGAAGTGCATCTTTTGCTAAGTGAATATCAATCTCTTTACCAGTAAACTTTGACATGGCTTGAATACGATTAAGGGCACCCTCAAGTTCACGCACACTAGAACGTATTTGTTTTGCCACAAAAAAGGCGACATCCTCATGTATTGTGATTTTAGACTGTTGTGCCTTTTTAAGCAAAATTGCGACACGCATTTCTAGCTCTGGCGGTTCAACAGCAACTGTTAACCCCCAACTAAACCGAGTGCGTAATCGTTCATCTACATCAATTATTTCTTTAGGATAGCTATCGCAAGTAATTACAATTTGTTTCTTTTCTTCAATCAAGGCATTAAAAGCATAGAAAAACTCTTCTTGTGTTCGTGTTTTTTTTGCAAAAAACTGTATATCGTCAATAAGCAACAAATCTAGGGAATGGTATTTTTGTTTAAATGCATCAAATGCTTTATTTTCGTAAGCTTTTACTACATCAGAAACGTAGCGTTCCGCATGTAGGTATTTTATTTTAGCGTTCGGCTTCTCTTGCTTTAAGTGATTACCAATAGCTTGCAATAAATGTGTTTTACCTAACCCTACACCACCATAAATAAATAAAGGGTTGTATGCTTGGCCGGGATTCTCAGCGACCTGTATTGCTGCAGCTCTAGCGAGTTGATTGGCGCGACCAGTCACATAATTATCTAAATTAAAACTTGGGTTTAATCCCGTATTAACTTTGTCAGTGTTTATCGAGTTACTATTATTTGACTTTGTTTCTTGTAAATTGGCTTTTGGCGATAATGAGTCATTGAGCCTGCTTGTACTTAAAGGCGAAGAAGCGTTATTTTTTTGTCGGATGACAACTTCAATTGTAATATTGGCAGGTAATAATTCTTCAGCAATGACTTCAACTTTGTTTAAAAACTTTTCTTTCACCCATTGCTGTACAAATTTATTTGGCGCAATTATTTTAATAGAAATTTCACTGGTTTCAGCTTCTAATGGTTTGATCCAGGTATTAAACTGCTGAGCAGAGAGTTCTTTTTTGAAACGACTAAGGCAGGTAGGCCAAAACTTTTCCATCGGTATACCGGTACCCCAACTATATAATTGTTTTAAAATCGATAAGGACGTAGTATTAATTACTGTTTTTACGTCAAATGTGTTGTAACAATTTTAACCTGTTTATTCAGACTTATCCACAGGCAAAACTACTTTATTTAAATTAAAACAGTATTGACAAAAGCATGGGTTATCGGTTCTAATATAGGGCTCTGTAGAATTTGTAATTTAGGAACTTAATAATGAAACGTACTTATCAACCATCTAACACACGTCGTGCACGCACTCATGGGTTCTTAGTTCGCACAAAAACTAAAGCAGGACGCGCAGTAATTGCGAGACGACGTTCAAAAGGTCGTAAACGTTTGGGCTTGTAATATTTAATATTTAGGCGTTAATTGCCATTTTATGTCAGTTACATCTAAATTAATAATGTTAAGAAAAGCGGATGAGTTTTCATCCGTTTTTAGTTTTAGAAAACGGTTTTCAGCAGGGTTTTTAATTACACACTATAAGCCTAACCAAAATTTAGGTGTGCGAATTGGATTTGTTGCGGCAAAAAAAGTTGCTAAATTAGCGGTAGATAGAAATTACATGCGCCGTGTCTTGCGTGAACTATGTAAGCAACAAAAGCATGGTTTAAGCAATGTTGATGTAATCATACAAGTTAAAAAACCATTTAGAAATAATAATTTTTTAGCTATAAATGTAGAGTTAGCTAATTTGTTTGCTAAAATTCATAAAAAATTAATATTAGAACCAATTTCTAATGCGTAAATTATTAGTTGGTATTATTAAATTGTATCAATTATGTATAAGTCCTGTTTTAGGTAATAATTGTCGCTTTACACCGTCATGCTCTAGTTATTCGGTTATTGCAATTGAAAAATATGGTGTGTTTAAAGGTGTGTATTTAAGTTTTGTTAGGTTGTTACATTGTCACCCTTGGTGTGAAGGTGGGCATGACCCAGTGCCATAGTTTTTAATCAATTATTTTTCATTAACCGTCTTTAATTTATAAATCACCCTTATATAAAGTAAATCTAAGTAAAGAGTCGTATGGATACCAAGCGTTTAATTTTATTTGTCATTTTTTCATTTTCTATCATGATGTTATGGGACTCTTGGCAGCGGCAAGATGCGCCGCCAATTGTTGTTTCTGAATCACAAGAGTTCCCGACAGCCTCTGTTTCAGAGCCGAGTAAGGTACAAGACTCTGCAGCGATAAATAACGGTGCTTTTGATATTGTCAGTAGCAATTTGATTAATGTTAAAACTGACTTGTTTACAGCGGAAATTAGCACCATAGGTGGTGATTTACGCCGTTTAATTTTAACCAAGCACCGAGCCGATGATTTAAAAGATGGTGAGTTCACATTGATGGATGATGCTGGCGACCCCATGTTGTACGTGGCACAAACTGGATTAATTGGTGGTGCGTTACCTAATCATAAGTCACAATTTATTGCGCAATCAGATAATTATGTATTAAGTGAAGACGCTAAGACACTCAAAGTTAATTTAACTTGGGATGGAGGCAATGGAATTACCGTAGATAAGAGTTATACATTCCATCGCAGCAGTTATTTGATTGATGTTGATTACAAAATTAATAATCAAGGCGCTTCCGAAGTTTCTCCAACGGCTTATTACCAAATTACCCATGATGGTGAGTCTAAACAAGGTTCGGCTCTAATGCCCACCTTTACTGGTGGTGCTTATTACACAGACACTGATAAATTTTCAAAAGTCGCCTTTGGCGATATGTCTAAAAACAATCTTTCCGTGAAAAGTAAAGATGGCTGGATTGGCGTGATTGAACATTATTTTGTTTCAGCTTGGATACCAAAAGCAGGTGAGTCTAGAGAGCTTTACACTAAGGAACTATCAGAAAATATTTATGCTGTTGGCGCATTAACACCTTTAGGTAATATTGCCGCTGGTGAAAATATCTCGACCTCTGCGCAGCTTTTTGCCGGCCCTCAAACGGCAGGCGACTTAAAAGCAGCAGCGCCCGGTCTTGAATTCGCGGTGGACTACGGTTGGTTAACAGTAATTGCAAAACCGTTGTTTTGGTTGTTAACAAAAATTCATAGTTTTGTCGGTAATTGGGGCATTGCAATTATCTTGCTGACTGTACTGATTAAAGCTGCTTTCTTTAAGTTATCTGCTGCAAGTTACCGTAGTATGGCGCAATTACGCGAGCTATCACCTCGTCTTGCAAGCATGAAAGAAAAATTTGGTGATGATAAGCAAAAAATGCAGCAGGCCATGATGGAGTTGTATAAAAAAGAAAAAATTAACCCATTAGGTGGTTGTTTACCAATTTTAGTACAAATACCTGTTTTTATTGCACTTTATTGGGTTTTGCTTGGATCAGTCGAATTGCGACACGCACCATTCTTTGGATGGATACAAGATTTATCCGCAAAAGATCCTTACTATATTTTGCCACTCCTGATGGGTGCTACGATGATAGCTCAAACGTTCCTTAACCCACCGCCGACAGATCCTATTCAGGCAAAAGTGATGAAAATTATGCCTGTTGTATTTAGTATTTTCTTTTTCTTCTTCCCTGCAGGGCTGGTATTATATTGGTTAGTTAATAACTTGTTGTCTATCGCGCAGCAATGGTATATCAATAAAACGATACACGCAGCGGCTCTGGCTAAAAAAGGCGGTTAAATAAGGGTGGCGCAAAACGCTAACCAACCACAAACTATTGCTGCTATAGCCACGCCAAGTGGCGCAGGTGGCATTGGTATTGTGCGTATTTCTGGCTCAATGTGCAAAGCCATTGCAGTGGCTATTTTAGGCCGTTGCCCTCCTCCGCGGCATGCAGCGTATCTAGATTTTAAACAAGAAAATAATGATCTAATTGATCGCGGCATTGCGATTTATTATTCTTCACCACATTCATATACTGGTGAAGATGTACTTGAGTTGCAAGCACATGGTGGCACCGCGCTAATGCAAATATTGTTAGCGCGCTGTATTGCTCTCGGCGCAAAGCAAGCTGAACCAGGAGAATTCACAAAACGTGCTTTTTTGAATGAAAAAATTGATTTAGCTCAAGCCGAAGCTGTGTCCGACTTAATTAATGCTGCAACAGTCGAAGCAGCACAAAGTGCCGTACGTTCATTATCTGGTGAGTTTTCAAATTCAATCAATGATTTGCTAAGCGAGTTAATTGACCTACGATTATATGTTGAAGCATGCTTAGATTTCCCTGAGGAGGAAATAGATTTTATTACAGAGGGCAGAGTTGGAGATAAGATTAGCAAAAACCAAGATGCCTTGACCATTGTTTTTAATAAAGCAAAACAGGGCACATTATTACGTGAAGGCATTCAAGTTGTTTTAGTTGGACAGCCCAATGTAGGCAAATCGAGTTTACTCAACGCGCTTTCTGGTGAAGAAGTTGCCATCGTAACACCGATTGCTGGGACAACGCGTGACGCCATTAAAAGCACCATACAAATTAATGGCGTACCTTTGCACGTGATTGATACTGCTGGCTTACGTGAAACTGATGATGAAGTTGAAAAAATTGGTATTGCACGTACAATTAGAGCCACAGAATCAGCCAACATCGCATTATTATTAACTGATGCTGCCCACGGTATTGGTGATGAAGAAAAATCAATTTTAGCCCAGCTACCACAAGAAATCACGAAGATTTGGGTGCATAATAAAATTGACCTTTCAGAAACCGGTCCAAAACAACTAGAAATAGATAATGAAACTCATATCTATCTTTCAGCTAAATCAGGTGTTGGCTTGGATTTACTAAAGCAACATTTGTTATCAATGGTTGGATATCAACAAAACTCTGAAGGTGTGTTTATGGCACGAGCACGACATTTGGATGCGTTAAGTAAAGTGGATGAGCATCTCAAAAATGCACAACAAAAAATTAATTTAGCAGAGTTAGTTGCTGAGGAGCTACGGCTATCTCAAGAAGCGTTGAATAGTATTACTGGGGAGTTTACACCGGATGATTTATTGGGAGAAATATTTAGTCGGTTTTGCATTGGTAAATAAACCCCCACTTAGTAGTAAGTCGAGGTTATATACTGACTAAAGTTTATTAAGAGAAAATACTTAATTTATTATATTTTTCAGCAAGAAGATAATAAAACACTAGACGCGACTTCATCCGATCTTCTTTCATTGTTTCGCAAACACCATTTACTGCTTCATCTAACTCAGCATCTGAATTACTTAACTCAAGTTTTTTCTTTAAGAAGTTTTGACGAACAGTTTTTTTTTCGTCGTCGTCGCCACAAGCAACGTGTTGAGCATCCCTATTTGACATAACTAATGCATATGTTTTTGCCATGCCTTGTAATGCTGCTTCATCGATATTAGAGGTGTATTTTGCTAAAACTGCTTTATGAGCTGCGATATCGGCCATTATCTTCTCCTAAAAGTTTATAAATAAATCATGAATTTCAAATTATTGTTTCTAACGCGACATATATAAATTTATTAATCTTTATGGAACCTATTAAATTACTGTTTAATTCGATATTGACTTATAAGGATACATAGTCCCTATCAACACTATAGGTTAGCAGTTATGGAGTCGTCAACGCTTTGTTATTTATTAATTGTTAAAATTAATTAATTAACCTCACACTTTCTGGTTTCCCAGCAATGTTTAATTGTGAACGAATGACCTTTCTACCAACCGATATTTTAGAGTTGATTACGCCTGTTAGATCGCCTGTTTTCGATACATTCAGCATACCTTTGGCATGTAATTGTTTTTCCTTCAATACTAAATGATTGAATTTATATACTTGTTTCTTTAACTTTAAATATCCAGATAAGTCAGTAAATCTGGTTGACCCATTAATATTCCCACGCATCATTGCCTGCGCAATGTCTACTTTGTTTAAACGACCATTTTGAATTTTGAATTGTGTTCTTATTTCCAACGTCTCGTTTAGTTTTAAAGCGTCGCTTGTATTAAAATTATATGTTCCATTTGCCATAACTTTTCCATCAATAAGATTGTTGTATTTAATATCTTCAGCCATACTATTTAAAGACATATTGTTTAATTTAAATGAACCAGCCACTTTTTTATTATCAATATTGAATAAAAGGGTTGCATTAAGTTCACCGTTATACAACTTGGCCGTAATAGGTGATAACTTCAACTCACCGTTTTCGATAGAGCCTTGCGCAATAAATTTATCGATAAGAAGTTTGCCCGCTGTTGGCATTCTCAAGTTAAACCCCTGTAAATTGATAGAATGATTTTTATTAGCATTTTTAATGATTGCGCTAAGAGTTTTATTTTTATTTTGGACAGTAGCCTGCTTAAACTGTCCCTGGTTATCAAGTAAAACATCTGCATTTAGGTCTTCTAACCTAAGTCCATTAAAACTTATATCTAACTTATTTAGACTAATGGCATCTAGTTTTATTTGCTGGGTATTCTGTTTTTTTAACCAATTCGGAAGTTTAGAATAGTTATCTTGTGTAATAGTGAAGCCTTCAATAGACATTAACTTAATTTCTAGCGCGGTTGCCGAGTTGTTGTCTATAAGTGAACTTATATTAGAAAGCCTAGGGAAGATAATTACTTTTTCTAAATTAGTGTACTTAGTATTGCCAATAGATAAACGATTTAGGACTAGGCGTGGGGAAGGGAAAAAAGACCCATATATAGATTGAATACTAACATTTTCATCAATATTACTACTGATAATGCTCTCTGTTGGTTTGATCAACCAACGGAGGTTGGTAAAGTGAAGGCCAATAATCAGCAGTAAAATTAACCCAACCATAAGCAAGCTAAGTCGTTTAATAATATTCTTAACTAAGCGCACCCAAGGATGATGTTTACTCCGGGGCGTTTTAACTTTCACCCTTTTAAGGGTTGGTTTTTTGCTTTTATCGTTACTATTAGTTTTATTATAGCTTATATTTTTACTTGCGATTGTAATAAGGTTTTTAAACAATTCAATAACTATACTTACTAAATATTTGGTGTTTTCTATAAACAAATTTACAGATTGCTTAAGTTTTGCAATTTTTATATCTTTAGCAATCTTTTCATTTCTTTTAACCATTTGTTTGTTTTCATTTATTGCATACTTTTCTGCCCTTCGTCGAGTTTCTTCGTTAACTTTTGCAAGCACTTCTGCTTCTAGTTTTGCTTTTTCTTCAGATATTTTTAATTTTGCAGCCTGCTTTTCATTTTTTAGAGTTAAAAGCCTTTCTTCTTCGAATTTTTTTGTTTCATCATCTTCTAACACTTTAGCTTGTTTCTCAATTTCCTTTCTAGCACGTTCTTCTGCCTCCTTGTTTGCTTTTTCTATTGTATTGAGCCTATTCTTTTCATCAGATTGGATTTTATTTTTAGTTTCTTCTTCTTTAGTTTTATCCCTGGCTGCAATTTTAGTAAGTTTTTCTTTTCTAAGTCGTATCTTTGCATTGGTGTTTTCTGTTTCTTTAGCTTTAGCAGCTGATATTATTTTTAATTCGAGTCTCTTTTTCTTGCGATCTTCAGCCTCAGCTTTTGATTTTTTTTCAGCATCTAAATTCGCAACTTTAACTTTTACTCTTGCATTCATTACTCTTTTTTGTTTTTCCTGCGCCTCTTTACCCGCCTTTTGTTTGGCTAGCGATTCCTTTCTAGCTAATTTTTTTTCGAGTAACTGTTGCTTTTCTAATGCAATATTTTTTTCTTTGTATTCAGCCGCTTGCTTTGCTTTCAAGCGGGCTTTTTCATAAGCCCTTACTAACGACCTTGCTTTTTTGCTAATGGAATTGTTGGCTACTTGCTGGTTTGCTCTTAATGGTTCTTGTTTTTTTGCCGAACTGGAATCTAACTTTTCGTTTGTGAGTACAGCCGTTTTTTTACTGGAGCTAGTTGACGTTTCTTTAATTTCATCAAAGTGTTCAAAAGTGTCCAGGCTGATCTCTTCTATTTGCACACCATCTTCTTGATTTGCCGACCAATCAGTATTAGAAAAAGGATCTTTGATAATGGTTTTTATAAAACCATTATCAAGCAACCAGTTGATGGCTGTTTCAAAATCACTCTCGCTTATTTTCTTCGTTTTGCTATATATCTCTTCAACGGACAGACCTTTGTTTATTACAGACAGTATTTTCCCTGTTTTTACAGGCAATCTTTTATCCGGTTTTCGCAAACCCTTTGTAGTTTTAGCATATACAGTCGTAAAGTCCATACATTTCAGTTCGTTAAACTATTCCTGTTCAAAATTTTCTTTATTCAAAATTTAGATTATCATGATGTTGCTAAATTTGATACTGAACTTGATGTTTTTATTGGGTTTTTTATTAATTCTAGGATGTTGTTTCACGTGAAACAACAAACCCTTGATATTTTATTGCATGACTTAAGTTATGCGATGCGTTAAACTTCTACCTCGTTATTAATCAATGGTTTAGCTAAAAAGCATGAATTTCCCTGATAAATTTGATGTTATTGTTGTAGGCGGTGGTCATGCTGGGACTGAGGCTGCTTTAGCTTCTGCACGTATGGGCCAAAAAACGCTTTTACTTACGCATAACATCGAAACGTTGGGTCAAATGTCTTGCAACCCATCTATTGGTGGTATTGGCAAAGGGCATCTTGTTAAAGAGGTCGATGCTTTAGGCGGCGCAATGGCAGCAGCCACCGATGAAGCGGGTATTCAGTTTCGAATTCTCAATGCCAGCAAAGGTCCTGCAGTGCGCGCAACACGTGCACAAGCTGATCGGGTCCTATACAAGGCGGCAATTCGGAATCGATTAGAAAATCAAGAAAACTTATGGCTATTTCAGCAATCTGTTGATGATATATCCTTAGAAGTGGCTGGAGGAAAAGACCACGTTACAGGTGTTTTGACTCAAATCGGATTGCGCTTTTATGCAAAAGCTGTTGTCCTTACTGCAGGTACTTTTTTAGGTGGTTTGGTGCATATTGGGATGAAAAATTACAGCGCCGGTCGCGCTGGGGATCCTTCTGCTATTTCATTAGCAGATAAATTACGTGATATTGGCTTACCCGTTGGTCGTTTAAAAACAGGTACGCCACCAAGGATCGACGGCCGAACTATTGATTACAAAATGATGGCCGAACAACCAGGTGATCATCCAATTCCAGTTTTTTCTTACCTGGGTAATGTTGCACAACACCCAGCTCAACTTTCGTGCTGGATTACGCATACCAATTCAAATACGCATGAAATAATCAAACGTGGGTTAGATCGCTCTCCTATGTATACAGGTAAAATTGAAGGTGTGGGTCCACGCTACTGCCCTAGTATTGAGGATAAAATTCATCGATTTGCTGATAAAGATTCACACCAAATATTTATCGAGCCAGAAGGTTTAGATACGCATGAGGTTTATCCCAACGGCATTTCTACTAGCTTGCCTTTTGATGTGCAATTAGCGCTTGTTCAGTCAATGAGGGGTTTAGAAAGTGCACATATCATACGCCCAGGCTATGCGATTGAGTATGATTATTATGACCCTCGTGCTTTAAAAAACTCACTAGAAACAAAAGCCATAAATGGTCTGTTTTTTGCAGGTCAGATCAACGGGACCACTGGTTATGAAGAGGCTGCAGCGCAGGGCTTGTTGGCAGGTGCTAACGCGGCGTTATTCGTTCAAGAAAAAGAAAGCTGGTCGCCAGCGCGCGATGAAGCTTATTTAGGTGTCTTGGTCGACGACTTGATTACGACAGGTGTTACAGAGCCATACCGTATGTTTACCAGCCGCGCTGAATACCGTTTACAGCTGCGAGAAGATAATGCAGATATGCGGTTAACGGAGATTGGTCGGAAATTGGGCTTGGTTGATGATGAGCGCTGGGAGATATTTAACCGCAAGCAAGAGGCGGTAGCCTTTGAGCAGGTAAGGCTTAAAAAAACTTTTGTGCAGCCTGGCAACGTTTCACGTGAAACACAGGAAAAAGTCTTAGGCAAAAAACTTGAGCATGAGTACAGTCTTTTTGAATTACTGCGTCGACCAGAAGTTAGTTATGAAGGGTTGTTGAGTTTGGTAGATTGTCCAGAAAAGCTAGCAGACGATGTTAAAGAGCAGGTAGAGATATCGGCAAAATATCAAGGTTATATTGATCGCCAAAAAGAAGATGTGGCTAAACAAAAGAATAGTGAAAACCTAAAGCTAGGTGAGAAAATTGATTATGCCGATGTTGTTGGTTTAAGCACTGAGGCGCGTCAAAAATTAACGGAGTATATGCCGGAAACTATTGGGCAGGCGAATCGTATTTCAGGGATTACACCCGCGACTGTTTCTATATTAATGATTTATCTGAAGCGCAAACATAAAAAAGCAGCTGCGTTAAAAAGCATAGAAGCGGCATAATGCAGGAAGGGAAATTGTCTGCCGGGATTGTGGAAATGGGCATGGCAGTTTCCTCTGATCAGCAAGAGCAGTTGTTGGAGTATTTGGTTTTATTGCATAAATGGAACAAAGTTTATAACTTAACTGCAGTGCGCGACCCTTTGGACATGGTAACTTTGCATTTGCTTGATAGTATTAGTGTGCTGCCGCATATTCTAGGCAAAAACTTGCTTGACGTGGGTAGTGGCGGCGGCTTGCCCGGTATTGTGCTGGCGATTTGCTTGCCTGAGTTGCAGGTCACAACGATAGATTCTGTACAAAAAAAAGCAATTTTTATGCGTCAAATAAAAGGTGAGTTAGGTTTAAAAAACTTAGAGGTGGAGTATGGCCGAGTAGAGCATCTGGAAGCTAGCGTACCTTTTGAGTTAATTATTTCACGGGCTTTTTCTGAGCTTAATTTGTTGTTTGCGTTAACACAGCATTTATTGGCTGATGACGGTCATTGGCTTGCAATGAAAGGTTTATCTCCAGCACGGGAGCTGGAATCTATTAGCGCTGGAAAAAGTAAAGTTTACCCGTTGTTTGTTGCAGGTTTGGATGCCGAGCGTCATTTAGCAGTTATTGAAAAATTTTAAAAACTTATGAAAACTTATGAAAAATAACTAATGAAAATATTAGCAATTACTAATCAAAAAGGGGGTGTGGGAAAAACAACCACCTGTGTTAATTTAGCTGCCAGCTTGGCTGCAAATAAAAAGAAAGTGTTATTGATTGATTTGGACCCACAAGGCAATGCAACCACAGGGAGCGGTATAGATAAATCGCAACTCGAGCATAGTATTTACCATGTGTTGATTGAGCGTAAAACATTAGATGAAGTGATTGTAGAAAGTGAAAAGGGTGGTTTTGATGTTGCGCCATCAAATCGAGAGCTGGCGGGAGCAGAAGTTGAGTTGGTGAATGAGATTGCGCGTGAAACACGATTGAAGTTGGCAGTTAAAAATATGACTGGCTATGACTATGTCTTATTAGACTGCCCCCCTGCCCTCAATTTAGTGACTGTTAATGCATTGACGGCTGCAGATGCAGTAATGATTCCTATGCAGTGTGAATATTACGCATTGGAAGGTTTGTCTGATTTGGTTAATACGATAAAAAAAGTACGCGCGCATTTAAACCCAACCTTGGAAATAGAAGGGTTGCTACGCACTATGTTTGACACACGTAATATGCTTGGACAACAAGTATCAGCGCAGTTGGAAAACCACTTTGGCAAAAAAGTTTATAGTACGGTGATCCCACGTAATATCCGGTTAGCAGAAGCACCTAGTTATGGTGTGCCTGCACTTATCTATGATCGCACATCAAAAGGTGCGCTGGCTTACTTGGCTTTAGCAAAAGAGATCATTAAAAGAAATAAATAACAATTTTTTCAATAAAATCAAATAGTTATATTATAAATTTTAGAGTGAGGAAATAGCATTATGGCGAAACAAAAAGGTTTGGGAAGAGGTTTGGATGCTCTGCTAGCTGGTGATATAGATTCAGTTAAGGAATCGGATAATCTGCGAATCTTGCCTGTTGAGCAATTGCAAACAGGTAAATACCAGCCTCGCACACACATGGAGGATGCTGCGCTACAAACCTTAGCAGATTCGATCAAAAGCCAAGGCATTATGCAGCCTATTCTAGTCAGAGAGCTGAGCAGTGAGCGTTACGAAATTATTGCGGGTGAGCGCCGGTGGCGGGCGAGTCAAATTGCAGGTTTAGATGAAGTGCCAGTGATTGTACGAGACATTGATGACGCGTCAACCTTAGCAATGGCTTTGATTGAGAATATACAACGTGAAGATTTAAGCCCCATAGAAGAAGCGCAAGGCATTAAACGTTTAATTGACGAGTTTAATATGACGCATGAAAAAGCGGCTAGTGCTGTTGGGCGATCGCGCGTTGCTGTTTCTAATCTATTGAGGTTGTTAACCTTGACTCATGCAGTCCAAGAAATGTTACAAGAAAGTAATTTGGATATGGGGCATGCACGCGCACTGATTGGTTTAGACGCTGCGCAACAGATATTGTTAGCCAATAAAACTGTGCAAGAAAAACTTTCAGTACGCGAAGTTGAAAACCTAGTTAAAAATATTGGTTTACAAGTAAAATCTAAAACAACAAAAACCAAGTTGAACTACGATGTACTTTCTTTGCAAAACTCCTTGAGTGAAAAGCTTGGGACAGGCGTAAATATTGCTGCTAAAGCAAATGGGGCTGGAACGCTAAAAATTAATTATAGTAATTTAGACCATTTGGATGAGATTATTAAGCGAATCTCTCAATAGGTGAGTATAATTTAAGTGGTACTAACCGTATTAATACTTGACTAAATTCCAGTAATAATTCAGAATCGCGGACTTATTAAAAGCCTATTTAAATTTTGCTTTTAAGGTGAATTTAAATAATGAGTAACACAAATATAGTTGCATCAGCAGATAATGTTTTTAGTAAGATGATACGTTTGCAGCTGTATGCGACAGCTGCAGTGGTTGTTATTGCCTATTTAAAGTCGGGAATGCATGGAGGTTTGTCAGCATTGGCAGGTGGGCTTTCGGTAGTGTTAGCTGCATTTATAGCTTCAAAAATAGCGGTAAGCAAGCGACAAGACGCAGCATCTGTGTTGGTTACAATGTTGAAGGCAGAAGCGGTTAAGATTTTTTTAATTATTTTGTTTTTATATGCAACATTTAAAGGATATAAAGAATTAGTGCCATGGGCGCTAATCATTGGTTTGGCAGCATCAGCAATAATATCTGGTGCAGCAATTAGCAAGCAAAACGATAATTTAAAATAAGATAATTATGGCCACAGAGCATACAACAGAACACGCAGTAGAGCACTCAGGTGGGATTACCACTGCAAGTGAGTATATTAACCATCATTTATCATTCAATGAGCAAGTTCTAGATATAGGGGGCGAACAGCTCTCTAATATAATTCATCTCGATATGTTCTTGATTTCACTTGTTTTAGGTATTCTTGTTGCTGGTACTGTTTGGTTGGTTGCACGTAAAGCGACTTCAGGTGTCCCAGGCAAAACACAAGCGTTTGTTGAACTAATTTTTGATTTTGTGGATGGCCAAGTCAAAGGCATGTTTCAAGGTGACCGTCATGCGTTTATTGCACCAACAGCCTTAACGATTTTTTTATGGGTTCTAGCCATGAATATGATGGATTTAGTGCCAATTGATTGGTTTGCTAAATTTACTAGCTTATTTGGCCAGGAGCATGCATCATTTCGTCCCCTTCCAACAGCTGACGTTAACACTACTTTTGCATTGGCATTGTCTGTTTGGGTCATGATGATATTTTTCTCTATCAAGGCTAAAGGTGTTGGTGGCTTGATACATGAAATCTTTGGCGCACCATTTGGCATGCCTAAGCTGTTTATGCCTAAAAGCTTTATGGGCTTTGTTGGCTTGGTCGCTAGTCCATTATTATTGTTAGCAAACTTTATGTTTAACATGATCGAATATATTTCTAAACCACTTTCACACTCTATGCGTCTGTTCGGTAATATGTACGCGAGTGAAGTCATCTTTTTACTCATAGGTTTGTTAGCAGCAACCGGTATTTCCGGTATGTTTGGAGCGGTTATTTTAGGTTCTGTCTGGGCAATATTTCACATTTTAGTTGTGCCTCTGCAGGCATTTATTTTTATGATGATGACCATTGTTTACTTATCAATGGCACATGAGCACCACTAAACATGAGTTTAATCAAGTAGTAGTTTTTTAATTTAATTAGTCATAATTTTTACGAAAGAGGGTAATAAAATGGAAGCATTAGCAATGATTCAGGCTTACACAGCAATTGGCATCGGCCTTATGGTAGGTATTGGAGCAGCAGGCGCTTGTATCGGTATTGGTAATATGTGTTCTAGCTTTTTGGATGGTGCAGCTCGTCAACCAGAAATGATTCCTGAGTTACAAGGTAAAGTATTCCTATTATTAGGTTTGATTGATGCCTCATTCATTATTGCAGTTGGTGTGGCACTGTTGTTTGCATTTGCAAACCCACTATTAAGCGCAGTAGCGTAATTTTTAGGATTGCTTAGGATAATTGGGTTGATCAATGGATTAACCCGATGGATTAAGTTTTAAAATTGGAGCAAACATGAACTTTAATTTAACGCTCATTGCACAGGCAATTACGTTTGCGGTACTGACTTTAGTCATCGTCAAATTTGTCTGGCCACCGCTTTTAAAGGCGATTGAAACGCGTCAAAAAGAGATTGCAGATGGCTTGGCAGCCGCACATGCAGGTCAAAGTGCACTAGAAGTTGCCGCTAAAAAGTCAGAAGCAACATTAGATGAAGCGAAGCAGAAAGCTAGCGAGATTATTGGGCAAGCTGAGAAACGTGCAAGTCAATTAGTTGATGAAGCCAAAGGTAATGCAAAAACTGAAGGTGATCGTATTATTGAAAGTGCAAAATCAGAAATTGACCAAGAAGTAAATCGCGCTAAAGAAGGTTTGCGTGCCCAAGTGTCCGCGCTTGCAGTATCTGGTGCTGAGAAAATTTTGCGTAAAGAAATCGATGCAAAAGCACATACAGACATGCTTTCTAAACTAGCGGCGGAGCTATAACTCATGGCTGAAATTTCAACCATCGCACGACCCTACGCGGTCGCCACTTTTGAGCTTGCAAAAGAACAAAAGGCATTGCCAAAGTGGTCAGATATGCTGAGTTTAATAAGTGCGGTCAGTAGCGATGAGCAAATGAATGCTTTTATTCAAGACCCGAAAATTGATAGCAGTGTGTTACAAGATGCATTTTTAAAAGTATGTGGCGATCAATTAAATGAAAGCGGACAAAACTTAGTTAAGATTTTAGTAGAATACAAGCGCTTGTCTGTCTTACCTGCGATTAGTCGTGCTTTTGAAGAATTAAAAGCTGAAGATGAAGGGTCAGTAGACGCACAAATTGTTGCTGCGGTTAAGCCAACGGCTGCTGTTACCAAAGGTTTAGTTAAGAAATTAGAGGCTAGATTTGGAAAAAAAGTATCAGCTGAAGTGGTTGTTGATCCAGAAATTATTGGCGGTATGAAAATTATTGTGGGCGATACGGTTATTGATGCGTCCGTTAAAGGTCAGTTACAAAATTTAGCTTATGCGTTAACCGCGTAGGCAAGCGATAAAAAACTTTAGGAGTTTAGTAATGCAATTATCTACATCTGAAATCAGTGAACTGATTAAAAGCAGATTAAAAGACTTTGAGGTAAGTAATGAAGCCCGTACTCAAGGCACTGTCATCTCAGTGACTGACGGTATTGTGCGTGTTCATGGTCTTTCAAACGTCATGTCTGGCGAAATGATTGAGTTTCCAGGCAATACATATGGTTTAGCACTTAACCTTGAGCGTGATTCAGTTGGCGCAGTGATTTTAGGTGATTACGAGCATATTACTGAAGGCGATGTCTGTAAATGTACAGGTCGTATTTTAGAAGTGCCAGTCGGCCCTGAGCTCATTGGGCGTGTGGTCAATGCCTTGGGTCAGCCAATTGATGGTAAAGGCCCTGTTAAAACTAAGCTAACCGATAAAATTGAAAAAGTTGCGCCAGGCGTGATTGACAGAAAATCAGTTTCACAACCAGTGCAAACAGGTTTGAAATCAGTTGACGCAATGGTGCCCGTAGGACGTGGTCAACGTGAATTGATTATTGGTGATCGCCAAACAGGTAAAACAGCTGTTGCGATTGATGCAATTATCAATCAAAAAGGCGAAAACATGACCTGCGTTTACGTGGCGATTGGTCAAAAAGCTTCAACGATAGCTAATGTGGTAAGTAAGTTAGAAGAAAACGGCGCTATGGAATACACCATAGTGGTCGCTGCTACTGCTTCTGATTCAGCTGCACTTCAATTCTTAGCACCTTACGCCGGATGTACAATGGGTGAGTACTTCCGCGATCGTGGTGAAGATTCATTGATTGTTTATGATGATTTGACTAAACAAGCGATTGCCTATCGTCAAATTTCATTACTACTGCGTCGTCCACCAGGTCGTGAAGCTTATCCAGGTGATGTTTTCTATATTCACTCACGTTTGCTAGAGCGTTCAGCTCGGGTTAACGAAGCCTATGTTGAGAAATTCACTAAAGGTAAAGTGAAAGGTAAAACAGGCTCACTCACTGCACTGCCTGTGATTGAAACAGCCGCAGGTGATGTTTCTGCATTTGTGCCAACCAATGTAATTTCAATTACTGATGGTCAAATCTTCCTAGAAACTGATTTGTTTAACGCTGGTATTCGTCCAGCAATTAACGCAGGTATTTCAGTTTCTCGTGTGGGAGGTGCAGCGCAAACAAAAGTGATTAAGAAATTAGGCGGTGGCGTACGTTTAGCACTTGCTCAATATCGTGAATTGGCTGCATTTGCGCAGTTCGCTTCTGATTTAGATGAAGCAACCCGCCAACAGCTAGACCGTGGACGCATGTTTACTGAATTAATGAAACAAGCGCAATACTCACCATTAAGTGTGTCTAATATGGCAGTGTCATTATTAGCAGCCAACAAAGGTTATTTTGATGATGTGCCGACAGCAAAAGTACTTGCTTTCGAAAGCGGCCTACATGGCTTTATGAGTTCTAAATATAAAAAAGTAATGAATGCGGTTGAGAAAAATAAAGCATTGAGTTCAGATGATGAAAAAGCACTTGAAAATGCGATTAAAGATTTTAAAGCAACCAACGCATATTAATCTCTAGAAAATAGGACAATAAAATGGCTGGTAGTAAAGAGATTAGAACCAAGATTAAGTCGGTAGAAAATACCCGCAAAATCACAAAAGCAATGGAAATGGTTGCCGCTTCTAAAATGCGAAAAGCGCAAGAGAGAATGCGTGCATCACGTCCATATGCGGAAAAAATTCGTAATGTTGCAGCCCATCTTTCTCATTCACAACCTGAGTATAAACATCCGTTTTTAATTAAACGCGATAAAGTCAGTAATGTTGGTTTGATTGTAGTGAGTTCAGACAAAGGCTTATGTGGAGGTTTAAACACCAACATGCTACGTCTTTCTGTTAATCAGATGAAAACTTGGGAAACCGAAGGTAAAAGCATTAAAGTGAGCGCTTTTGGTAACAAAGGCTTTAGCTTTATGACCCGTCTCGGTGCAGACGTGCAATCAAACGTAGTTGGTTTGGGTGATGTGCCGCATTTAGAAACATTAGTTGGATCAATCAAAGTCATGTTAGATGCATTTGAGTCTGGCGAAATAGATCAGCTATTTATCTGTTATACCAAATTTATTAACACCATGAAACAAGAGCCAGTAATGGAGCAGGTATTGCCATTGTCAGGTGAAAAAATGGGTAGTCCAGAAGGAAATTGGGCCTACATTTATGAACCAGAACCAGAACCAGTGATTGATGAGTTAATGACGCGATATATCGAATCATTAATTTATAGCGCAGTAGCAGAAAACATGGCGTCAGAACAATCATCACGAATGGTTGCAATGAAGTCTGCATCTGATAATGCAAAAGACGTGATTGGTGAATTGAAACTGGTTTATAACAAGGCACGCCAAGCAGCGATTACAAAAGAGATTTCAGAAATTGTTGGCGGGGCCGCAGCAATCTCTAATTAAGATTTATTTATATTAAAAGTATCTGACTAAATATTGAGTTAGGAAAAAAGATGGCAAAAGCAAATCAAGTAGTAGGTAAAGTAGTTCAATGTATTGGCGCGGTTGTGGACGTTGAGTTCCCACGTGAACACATGCCAAAAGTATATGATGCATTGATTATCGATGATAAAGCATCAAAAGCTGAAGCTGGCTTAACTTTAGAAGTGCAACAGCAATTGGGTGACGGCATTGTCCGTACGATTGCCATGGGCTCTTCTGATGGTTTGGCACGCGGTACTGCATTTAAAGCAACGGGGACTCAAATTACCGTGCCAGTTGGTGTTGGTACTTTAGGCCGTATTATGGATGTGTTGGGTCGCCCAATTGATGAAGTGGGTCCAATTGATTCTAAAGAGCGTCGCTCAATTCACCAAAAAGCACCTGCATTCGAAGAGTTATCGCCATCAGTTGATTTGCTAGAAACTGGCATTAAAGTGATTGACCTAGTTTGCCCGTTTGCAAAAGGCGGCAAAGTTGGTTTGTTTGGTGGTGCGGGTGTTGGTAAAACCGTTAACATGCTTGAGTTAATTAACAATATTGCTAAACAGCATGCTGGCTTATCAGTATTTGCCGGTGTTGGTGAGCGTACACGTGAAGGAAATGATTTTTACCATGAAATGGCAGAAGCTGGCGTGATTAAACTTGATGACATGAAAGAATCAAAAGTCGCCATGGTGTTTGGCCAAATGAATGAGCCTCCTGGTAACCGTTTACGTGTTGCATTGTCTGGTTTAACCATGGCTGAAAAATTCCGTGATGAAGGGCGTGACGTACTATTCTTCGTTGATAATATCTATCGTTACACATTAGCAGGTACAGAGGTGTCAGCGCTATTAGGCCGTATGCCTTCAGCGGTGGGTTACCAACCTACGCTAGCAGATGAAATGGGGCGTTTACAAGAACGTATTACATCAACTAAAGCCGGTTCTATTACTTCTATTCAAGCGGTATACGTACCGGCTGATGATTTGACCGATCCATCACCTGCAACGACTTTTCAACATTTGGATTCAACCGTTGTGCTTTCACGTGACATTGCTTCTCTTGGTATTTACCCAGCAGTAGATCCACTTGACTCATCATCACGTCAATTAGATCCATTAGTGGTTGGTGAAGAACATTATGAAGTTGCGCGTGGTGTGCAACAAACATTACAACGTTATAAAGAATTACGTGACATTATTGCTATTTTAGGTATGGATGAGTTGGCTCCAGAAGATAAACTAGCAGTGGGCCGTGCACGTAAAATACAACGTTTCTTATCACAGCCATTCCATGTTGCTGAAGTGTTTACAGGTGCGCCTGGCAAATATGTACCTTTGAAAGAAACTATTAAAGGCTTTAAAGCTATTGTAGCTGGTGAATATGACCATCTTCCAGAGCAAGCCTTCTATATGGTAGGTGGTATTGAAGAGGCTGTGGAAAAAGCCAAAACTTTAAACTAAGTTTAATCGAGAAACAAATAATGGCAAATACAGTACGTGTTGATGTAGTAAGTGCAGAGGAAGAAATTTTTTCAGGTGATGCTGAATTTTTAGCAGCACCAGCATCGGCGGGTGAAGTGGGTATTTATCCACATCATGCTCCGATGATAACGACAATTAAGCCAGGCGCTTTACGTATTAAATTACCAGATACAGCTGAAGAAACATTAATCTTTATTTCTGGTGGCATGCTAGAAGTACAGCCTGGTTTGATAACAGTGTTGGCAGATACAGCAATACGTGGTGCTGATTTAGATGAAGCAAAAGCAATAGCAGCTAAAGAAGTCGCAGAAGAAGCGATGAAAAATAAAGGCTCAGATATGGATTATGCTAAAGCTCAAGCAGAACTAACAGAAGCCGTAGCACAAATTCAAGCGATTAAAAAATTACGTAAAACAAGCTAGTTAGTCGCTAACTATTGTTTAAAAAGGCGGCTATAAAGTCGCCTTTTTTATCGATTTGATTTAGTTTTTCGCCTTAGTCTATTGGTCTTATGTTTTAAAATATCATATATCATTTTTTTATCTGCCTGGCCTAATTTTGTAGTTTGCCTATACTCATAAAAGAATCTTAATCGCTGAGTACGAGATAAATGATTCGGAGCAAACTTATCAATATTAGCTAAGTCTTTAAGTTGTTTATATTTTAAAAAAGGCCAAAAGAGTTTTTTACCAAATGGACAGTCAATTAAATAAGTTTGACAGTCCTTATTTGTTTCACCCTCTTGAACTAAAATATTTCTCCAATGCATATCATTATGGCAAAAACGATATGAATGTAATTTTCTTAAAATGGACGCCAACTGTAATACAAGATTTTTACTCCAAACAACGTTATTAAACCTTTCAGGACTTTGTTTAGCTAAGACAGCTAAGTCAACGGCATTTCCAATGCCTTCCAAAATAACTACACCTTTAATAGTTTTAAATAAAACGCTTTCTTCACCATAAGCTACGACATTTGCAGCTGGAACATGTATACGATTAAACCAAAGCTGATTGCGTAATTCGACTTTGTAACGGGAAAATCCAAACCAACTTAAAAACCTCTTTGAGGAAAAATAACGTTTTATAAAAAATGTTTTATTATCAATTTTATATACAAATATTTCGCTTTGAATACTACTAGATATGATGTGACCAGTTAACTGAAATACCTGATCTATTGATGAAAAATATGTGTTTACATTTTTAGTATTGGTTATAGGAAATACAGACCAGGTTTTCTTAGCAAAGAACTTCATCGTTAATATAATTTAGATTGCTTTTCAAAAATAACATAACATAATATTTTTATGGTGGTGCCAGCAGTGATGATGACTTTGAATGATTTATTAGAGATTACCAGTTCTTTCTTTTTACTTATCGCATTGTGTTAAATAGAATCTATTACTCAAAATTACAACAGATTGTAATCAAAGGCTAAGGTTAATTCATACAATAATATTAATTATATATAGTGAAATAATCATAACAATAAATATGTACCTTAGCTAGGAGGAAAAATAGCACTCACAATTGTTGAGTCATAGTAGAATAATCAGTATGAAAAAAATAAATAGTAAACTCAATATTGTTATATTAGCCGCGGGGAAAGGCACCCGAATGGTGTCTAATAAACCTAAAGTTTTACATAAGCTAGGCGGAGAAGCAATATTAGGACATGTTATTAATGCCGCTAATACATTATCACCAGAAAAAATGATTGTTGTTGTTGGCTTTGGTGGTGAACTAGTTAAAAATAGTTTTGCAGCTGAAAATATTGTATGGGTAGAACAAAAAGAGCAGTTAGGTACAGGGCACGCAATTATGCAAACACTCCCATATTTAGATGATGATGCGATTACGCTAATTTTACTGGGAGATGTGCCACTAATCAGTGCCTCAGCATGTCAAAATTTATTAAAATCAGCCACCAGTCAGTTAGCGATATTATCTTTTAATAAAGAAGACCCAACAGGCTACGGTCGAATTATTAGAGACAAGCAAGGTTTAGTGAAAGAAATTGTTGAGCATAAAGATGCAACAGAGAAACAGAGGAGTGTGAAAGAAGTAAACACTGGAATTATGGCAATGCCAGTCATTCAATTAAAAACCTGGTTGAATAGATTAACCAATCATAATGCCCAAAAAGAATATTACCTCACAGACATTGTCGGCTTTTCAGTACAAGATAAAATAAGGGTCACTGCCGAAGTGACTGAAGATGAATGGTCGGTGACAGGCATTAATAGTAAATTAGATTTAGCAAAAATAGAACGTATTCACCAAGGTCGTCATGCTGAAAACTTGTTAAAACAAGGTGTGACATTAATGGACCCTGCTCGAATCGATGTGCGTGGTGAATTAAAGGTTTCGCGAGATGTAGAAATAGATGTTGGCTGTGTTTTTAAAGGACAAGTAAGTATAGGTGAAGGTGTTAAAATTGGGGCATATTGTGTTATTAAAGATGCAGAAATAAAAGCTGGCACTATTATTGCTGATTTTACACATATTGCCGATTCAATTGTGGGTGAAAATAGTCGCGTTGGACCATATGCACGATTACGTCCCGGTACTATACTATCTGCACAAACGCATATAGGTAACTTCGTTGAGTTAAAAAATACGCAGATTGATATCGGTAGTAAAGTAAACCATTTAAGTTATGTTGGTGATGCCATTATTGGTAAAAAAGTAAATATTGGTGCCGGCACAATAACTTGTAATTATGATGGTGCAAATAAATTCAAAACGATTATTGAAGATAATGCATTTATTGGCTCAGATACACAACTGATTGCACCAGTAAAGGTTGGTAAACGTGCAACGATAGCTGCAGGTTCGACTATTACAAAGGATGCACCAGCGGATACTTTAACATTCTGTCGAGCGAAAGAACAAAAATCCATTAAAAACTGGAAGCGTCCAGTGAAGTTAAAGAAAGTACAATAAGTATGTGTGGAATTGTAGGGGCGGTTGCTAGTAGAAATGTAGTTTCAACGCTGATTGAAGGGTTAAGCCGATTAGAATATCGCGGTTATGATTCAGCAGGTGTTGCTGTGCTTAATGATAATGGGATTAAGCGTGTCCGTGCTGTTGGTCGAGTTTCTGCAATGGTAGAAAAAGCGCTTGATGCAAATTTATCCGGGTTGGCAGGTATTGGACATACTCGTTGGGCAACACATGGTGGTGTGACTGAAAGTAATGCACACCCGCATGTATCAAAAGGTGAAATTGCTGTTGTACATAATGGCATTATTGAAAATCATGATGATCAACGTATGCGCTTGATTGGTTTGGGCTATACGTTTGACTCACAAACGGATACTGAAGTCATTGCACATTTGATACATTATTACCATGATAAAGGTGATGACTTATTGACAGCTGTAAAGTTGGCTATTAAAGAATTAAAAGGTGCATTTGCAATTAGCGTTATTTCAATTAAAGAACCAAATAGTATGATTACTGCACGACAAGGTTGTCCGCTATTAGTGGGTATTGGTGATGGTGAAAACTTTATTGCATCAGATGTATCAGCTGTTTTATCTGTGACGCGTAAAGTCATCTATTTAGAAGATGGAGATGTCGCAGAAGTGAAGGCTAGTGGTGTAACGATATGGGATGAAACAGATACTAAAATTGAACGACAAGTGCATGTGAGCGATGTTTCATTAGCAAGCTTAGAACTTGGTCCTTATACGCATTTTATGCAAAAAGAAATTCATGAGCAACCACGTGCTTTAACTGACACGATTGAAGCACTTATTGATGATGCAATATTTTCACCGGCGCTTTTTGGTCAACATGCAGAAGCAGTATTTAAACAAGTGGATAGTGTTTTAATTTTAGCTGCAGGTACCAGTTACTATGCAGGTTTAACTGCTAAATATTGGTTAGAGAGTATTGCAAAAATACCAACAAATGTAGAAATCGCCAGTGAGTATCGTTATCGCTCATCGATAGCAAACCCCAATCAATTAATCGTAACTATTTCGCAATCAGGCGAAACATTAGACACTATGGAAGCACTTAAGCATGCACAACGCTTAGGCCAAGATTTTAGTTTGTCCATTTGTAATGTACAAGAAAGTGCATTACCACGCGCATCAAAATTGGTGCTTTACACCCGTGCAGGTGCTGAAATAGGGGTTGCTTCTACGAAAGCGTTTACCACGCAACTCGTGGCGTTATTTACTTTAGCCGTTACATTATCC
Source organism: uncultured Methylophilaceae bacterium (assembly GCA_964549145.1). Classification (GTDB taxonomy): domain Bacteria; phylum Pseudomonadota; class Gammaproteobacteria; order Burkholderiales; family Methylophilaceae. The sequence goes on along the minus strand of CAZJUK010000002.1, from coordinate 40,890 downwards.
AAACAACGCGGTTTTTTAGACCAAGCACAAGAAAAAGAATATATTGATGCATTGCGTCATCTGCCTGTTAGCGTGCAATATGCGTTAAATTTAGAGCCTCAAATTAGTGAGTGGGCAAAAGCCTTTGGTAACAAAGAACATGCTTTATTCTTAGGACGTGGTGTACATTACCCGATTGCATTGGAAGGCGCGTTAAAGCTAAAAGAAATTTCTTACATTCATGCGGAAGCTTATCCAGCTGGCGAGCTTAAACATGGTCCTCTAGCATTAGTCGACAGTAATATGCCAGTCGTAGTAATTGCACCAAACGATTCTTTATTAGAAAAAGTAAAGTCCAACATGCAAGAAGTCAAGGCGCGTGGCGGAGAGTTATTTGTATTTGCAGATGACGATAGCCACTTTAAGGGTTCAGAGGGTGTGCATGTTATTCGTACACCTCGACATGTTGGAGTACTCTCCCCTATTTTGCATACGATACCTGTTCAATTACTTTCGTATCATGTAGCGCTTTTAAAAGGCACTGATGTTGATAAGCCTAGGAATTTAGCAAAAAGCGTTACTGTAGAATAAAGTAATTAATAAGGTTCGATGTTTCGTTTTTTATGCGGTGCGTTACGCATCATCCAGTCCCAAAGTGCTGGAGGAATAAAGCGCATAATGTTAGCGACCCATCCCATTTGCCATGGAATAATTTTGAAGCGGCACTTATTATCAATGCCATCCATACATTTTTTAGCAAAGACATTAGCTTCCATCAGAAATGGCATACTATATTCATTAATATCTGTCATTGGTGTGCGAATATAACCAGGCGCAACTGTGCTAACTTGAATATTGTATGCTTGCATTTCGACACGTAAACTTTCTAGATAGCTAATCACTGCTGCCTTACTAGCACTATAAGCCCCAGCACCTGGGAGCCCTCGAATACCTGCAACGCTGGCAATTCCTACTAAATGTGCGCTTTCATCTTCTTTACTACGTGTTTTCATGCTATCTATAAATGGGCTAAAAGTATGTACCAAACCAATTACGTTAATATCCATAATTGCTTGAAAAGTCGCAATGTCTTCTTGGTGTTCAGTTAATGTTCCAGCACTTACCCCTGCACTGGCTATTATGATATTTGGTGTGCCGAATTTTGTTATAAAGTTATTTGCCGCAGTTTTTAATGCTGTTTGATCACGAACATCAAGTGGATAAATAGCACATTGGGTACCGTATTGCATTTCTAAATGAGTAGCTAAGTCACTTAAAGCATCTTGTTTACGGCCAACTAGACCAAGGGTAAGGTTTTGGTAACGGGTTGCGCATTCGAGAACAAGTGCTTTGCCAATGCCGCTAGAGGCGCCTGTAATAAAAATATTCTTCATAGCGTTTACCTTAGCAGATTATCAACGGACAAAAAACCCGCTAATGTTGCCATAGCAGGTCTAATTTTACTACTAGCTTGGCTAGCCGGAATTATTTAAGTTGATGCGGTAGCTTTTATTTAGGGGCTATAATTTTATTCGTTAAGTTAACTATTTTTTTGCTGCTTTTTCTTTTGCCTTTGTTTTACGAATATTTTCAATAATGTAATCAGCCACTTTTAAAGCTTTCGCATTTCCACCAGCCATTGTGCCTGAAGTTATATATTTACCATCAATCAATAAACTAGGTACACCTGTTGCGCCTGAGGCACGAAACACTTGTGCAGCACGTTTCAAGTTGGTGTTCACCGTAAATGAATTAAAGGCTTGTTCAACTTTGGTGCGATCTAGGCCACTGGCAGTAGTCACCCAATTTATCGCTGCTTTTTCATTACTTGGATTGAGTGTTTTTTGTTTGTGAACCGCCTTAAATAATGCACCATGATATTTGCTTAAAATGCCTAAACTTTCCATAGCAAAATATGCCTTTGCCATTGGTGCCCAGTCTGCACGAGGCAAAGCAGGCATGTGCTTGAAGCTTACATCAGCTGGTAAGTTTTTAATCCAAGGCGTCAATGGTGTTTCCATTTGATAGCAATGTATGCAGCCGTACCAAAAAATTTCCATTACCTCAATTTTACTTGGATCATCAGTAGGAATTACTTGCGTGACGACATCGAAATCTTGCCCAGCTGTAGGCTCTGCAAAAACAAGATGACTTGGAGTAAGCGCACTTAGCGTGAGCATGAGAGAAATAAAAAGCTTTTTCATTGTTTATCCTATGTACTTTGTTAATTGATTACTATTTATATATATAACGTTAATTGACCATTAAAGATGACAATTAATTCAATCTGGTTCATTATTCCGCAGTTATTTAACGGCGTACTTTAATAATATCTGTCTTGAATCCGTTGTTTTGTAATTCGAGACGAAGTTTATTTATTTTACTAACATCTTTTAATGGCCCAATTCTGACACGATGCCATGTGCCTTTATCTGGAATAGTGGCTGTTTGGACCATGGCTTCAAAACCCTGCAATGCCAATTTAGCTTTCATATTGTCCGCATCGGCCTCGTTTTGGAAAGCACCTACTTGCAAGAAGTTATTTTCACTTTTTATTGTGTTTGGATTTTCTTTAATTTCCTTTTCAGAAACAGTACTTTCTGTTTCTGGCAATATAGTATAAAAATCAAAATCGTTAGTTGGTTGTTTTTGTTGATTATTTTTGGCCGCACTTGTTTTTTCTGTAGTGCTTGGTTTTAACGGGTCAACTGCTGAAGAGTTGGAGTTGCTATCTTGGAAAGGACTGGTATCGCCTTTTAAATAAACTGTTAATGCAACTGCAACAAAAACACCTAGTAAAAAACCAATAAGTAAGCCGGTAAGAAAAGGGCTGCCTTTATTACTATTTTTGGTTTGTCTTGGTTTGTAATCTCTACTCATATTTTGTTTACCTAATGATTCATGTCACATTTTATTGGGTGCACTCACGCCAAGCAAGTCTAAACCATTTTTTAATATTTGCTGTGTAGCTGTAATTAACGCTATGCGAGCTTGTTTTGTTGTCAAATCATCCACTAAAAATTTAGTATTATTGTAATAGCTGTGCAACTCACTTGCACAGTCCTTTAAATAATTGGCAATGATGTGCGGTGTCAGTTCTGCTGCTGCAGTTTTAACCACTTCGGGAAACTCACTTAATTTTTGCATCAATACTGCTTCTTGTGCTGATGAAAGCACATTTAAATCAACCGAAGAGAGTGTTTTCGCATCACCACCCCATTGATTTAATACGCTACTAATTCTAGCATGTGCATATTGGATATAAAAAACTGGGTTGTCATTTGATTGTGAACGTGCGAGATCAATATCAAACACTAATTGTGAATCAGTACGACGAGCTACTAAAAAATAACGTGTGGCATCGCAGCCAACTTCGTCAATCAAGTCACGTAGTGTCAAATAACTACCAGCACGTTTAGAGAGTTTAACTTCTTCTCCGCCACGCATTACTGCTACCATTTGATGTAGTACATATTCTGGCCAATTTCTTGGAATACCAACATCCATAGCCTGCAGGCCAGCACGTACACGCGTAATCGTACTATGGTGATCTGAGCCCTGCTCATTAATAACTTTTTTAAAACCACGGTTCCATTTTTCTAGATGGTATGTAACATCAGGCACAAAATACGTATAACCGCCCTCTTTTTTCCTCATCACTCTATCTTTATCATCACCAAAGTCTGTGGTGCGTAACCAAAGTGCATCATCTTTTTCAAAGGTATGACCACTGCTAATGAGCGCATTGACAGCATTCTCTACTTTACCTGTCTTATACAATGTACTCTCAAGTGAGAAGACATCAAATTTAATTTTAAATGCCTGTAAATCTAAATCTTGTTCATGGCGCAAATAAGCGACACTAAATTGTTGAATCGCTTCTAGATCGCTCACATCGCCATTTGCGGCGACTTGCAAATCATCAGCAACCACGGTTGCTTTCGCTAAAAATGCATTGGCAATATCAACAATATATTCACCACGATAGCCATTTTCAGGAAAGCGTGCATCATCTGCTGCTATGCCTTGTAAACGTGCTTGCACCGATTTGCTTAAGTTATCAATTTGCGCACCCGCATCATTGTAATAAAACTCACGCGTCACATGCCAACCATTAGCTACTAATAGACGACATAAGCAATCACCGACTGCAGCACCACGGCCATGACCAACATGCAAAGGCCCTGTTGGGTTAGCAGAAACAAATTCTACCTGTACTTTTTCATCGTTACCGTCAGTGTTGTAACCAAACTTTGCACCTGCAATTAAAATGTCGCGTACTATTAATTGTTTAGTCGAGTTGGCTAAAAAGAAATTAATAAAGCCTGCACCTGCAATCTCTACTTTTTCAATCTGATCATTTTTTGGTAAAGTTTGTATCAGTTGCTCGGCAATTGCACGCGGGTTTTGGCGTAAGGGCTTAGCTAGCATAAGCGCTAAGTTACTTGAAAAATCGCCATGGTCAGCTGATTTCGGGCGTTCTAAAACGATGTTGATTGTAGAGGTGTCCGTGTTGAGCGTTTTAGCTGCCTCTAGTAGTAGTTCTGAAATGATGTGTTTCAATAGTTTATATCTTTAAGTTTGTTTTTTTTAAGTTTTGTATTTAAGTAGTTGCATTAAATCGAGCAAGCCCTTATTTTAACCTAATAACAAACTATGTACGCTAATTTACATGCCTTCTGCTCAAATTCTTAGAATCGCACTCGATGTGCCTTTAAACCGTTTATTCGATTATTTAAACGATGGCTTTAAGGCAAAAGTGGGCGCACGCGTTGTGGTGTCGTTTTCAGGTCGTAACCTAGTTGGCGTCATTGTAGAAATTGACACTTCTTCATCCGTAGCAATGGAGAAGTTAAAGACAGTTAATCATGTATTCGACGATATGGTGTGTGACGCTAAATCATTTAAGTTATTGAAATTCTGTGCAGATTATTATCATTATCCCTTAGGCCAAGCACTCATTTCTGCATTACCTTTACGACTACGCCAGATTAAACCAGCAGTCACGCGCAAAACATTTTCATATACATTAATTACATCAGTCGAATTGCCTGAAATACCAAAGCGACAAGTGGTCTTGCAGCGTATTGTTCAAGCGCTTAAATCACAGCATGATTTAACCGAAAGCCAGTTGGCAGAAGTTTCTGGATCATGGCGCAAAGCGATTGCCCAATTAAAAGTATGGGGCTGCTTGCAAGCAACAGAGCTGGTTAAAGTAAAACCATCATTAGCCTCACCAAATATCTCTCCAAATTTAAATGATGAGCAGACGCTCGCCATTCAAACCGTGTTATCTCAAATGAATCAGTTTAAACCTTGGTTACTATATGGCATTACTGGCAGTGGTAAAACGGAAGTATATATTCAGATACTACAAACAATACTAGCCGAAAATAATGCACAGGCATTAATACTCGTACCCGAAATTAATCTAACACCACAATTAGAAGCACGTTTTAGAAGTCGCTTGAGTCAATACCCATTAGTCACATTACATAGTAATTTGAGCGAGAGTGAGCGCTTACAAAACTGGCAAGCTGCCAGCACAGGTGTTGCAAGTATTGTTATTGGTACACGCTTGAGCGTGTTTACGCCAATGCCGTATTTAAAGGCGATATTAATAGACGAAGAACATGATGCCTCTTACAAGCAGCAAGATGGCATGCGTTATCATGCTCGCGATATTGCAATTGTGCGGGCTAAACAACTAAATATCCCTATTGTGATGGGCAGTGCAACGCCCTCTTTAGAAACTTGGCATCAAGCACAAAAACAGCAATATGGTTTGTTGCGATTAAAAGATAGGGCAGTGGCCGAAGCACAATTGCCTAAAGTAAATTGTATTGATATTGCTAAATCGCCTACTGAAAATGGTTTGTCACCTATATTGATTAATGCCATGCGCGTACGTTTAAACCGAGGTGAGCAAAGTTTATTATTTTTGAATCGCCGGGGTTATGCCCCAGTAATGCATTGTAATGCTTGCCAGTGGGTCTCTTCTTGCACGCGCTGCTCTGCAAGATTGGTGGTGCATTTAAGTCAACAACGTCTGAAATGTCACCATTGTGGTCATGAGCAAAGAATACCAATCCAATGCCCGAGTTGCGGCAATCCTGATCTAAGCCCAATCGGCCAAGCCACACAGCGTTTGCAACAGACATTATCAACATTATTTCCAGATGCAAAAATAGCACGCGTTGATCGTGATAGTGTGCGTAATAAAGATGCATTAACAAACCTGCTGACACAAGTGCAAAATAAGGAAGTTGATATCTTAGTGGGCACGCAAATGTTGGCAAAAGGCCATGATTTTCCACATTTAACCTTAGTCGGTGTGATTGATACTGATAGCGCTTTATTTAGCCCAGATTTTCGCGCAAGTGAACGTTTATTTTCACAATTAATGCAAGTTTCTGGCCGCGCAGGCCGTGGGGAAATTGCAGGGGAAGTGCTTATTCAAACTGAGTTTCCACAGCATGACTTGTTTACAGCACTTCGTCATCAAGATTACGAGGCGTACGCCAATACTTTAATGGATGAGCGCAAAGTAATGGACTTCCCCCCTACTTCCTATTTTGCACTTTTAAAAGCAGAAGCGAATGATTATAAATTGGTCCATCAATTTTTAGATATTGCTGCGAAATTAGCTAGGCCAGTCCCGCAAGAGTTGATGATTTATGATCCTGTTAGGCCGCAAATGGAGCGGCTAAAAAATATGGAAAGAGGCCAACTGCTTTTACAAGCAGACAATCGTCAGGTGTTACATCGTTTTTTAAAAATTTGGATGCCGCAGTTACGCGAACAAAAAATAGCGACTAAAATTAGGTGGGCATTGGATATTGACCCTATTGAGTTTTAAAGCGTTTAATACAATTTAAGTCTTTGAAACAATAAGTATTTTAATGTATTATCAGCCTCACATTGAGGGTGATTGTTATTAGTATGAACAAAATAAATATAAGAAAAATATGCATTACATTCTTGGCTTCATTTTCGGCAATAAGTGCGTCAGAAATTTTTGCAGCAAACCCTCCAGCCCCTGCGCCTAATATTCCACGCGCATTGCCAGTGCCTTTGCCAACGGCTAGACCTCCGGAAATCAAACAAGAAGAAAAGCCTGCTTTACAGCCAAGTACTAGTGAAAAAGATGTTAAGTTAACTATCAATAAATTTGAATTTGCTGGCAATTTTTCAGTGACTGATGAGCAACTCAGCTCTTTGCTAAAAAGCTACCAACATCGTGAAATTGGTCTAGCTGAGCTTAATCAAGCCACAAAAATAATTACCAACTATTATCGCCAAAAAGGGTTTTTCTTAGCTCAGGCATACTTGCCAGAGCAAGATGTTAAAGAAAGCGCGCTTGAAATTGTTATTTTAGAAGGTGAATTGAATGAATTAGCTATTAATACTGCTGAGGGTTTAAACGAAAATTTCTTAACAGAAATGGCAACTTACCGTTTGCGTGCTGGTGATACAGTGAGTGAGGATAACTTAGTTCGTAATGTAACTTTACTTAACTCGCTACCAGGTATTGAGGCAAGCACACAACTCAGCCCAGGTGAAAAAACTGGTGCGACTAATGTGAGTGTCGACTTTATTCCTCTACCCCGCGCACAAAGTTATTTATCTGCTGATACGTATGGTAACCAATTCACTGGTCGCGAAGTAATTAATGCAGGATTAAGACTGAATAATTTAATTGGTGTTGGCGATCAATTCAGTGTAAATTTAAAAAGATCAAATAACGAAGGTCAGCGGGGTGCGCAACTAGGGTTTTATACCCCTATCCATGCCTCAGGCACATTGCTCAGTTTAAGTTATAGTTATGTTGATTATAAACTTGGCGGTAGTTTTGACTTATTAGGTGCATCGGGTGATAGCCAATACTTTAATATAGGGTTTGATCAGCCGGTTATGCGTGATTCACAAAAAGGCTTATTTGCAAGATTTAATGTGACGCATCAAAAAATAAATGATGAAGTCGCAACCATTTTTTTAGAAAATCGTCGGAATATAAACAGCATTGATATTGGTCTCTTAGGTGACTGGACTAATAAAAATGGCGATGCAGTGAATCAGTTAGGGATTAATATACGGTCAGGCAATATCAATTTTAAGAATGATTTTGCCAAAGTTAGCGATGCGCTACTTGCGGATACGCAAGGTAGTTTTGCTAAGTTGACTCTGGATGCTTCAAGAACACAATATTTCAGCAACGGGCTAAGCATTGGCTTGCATGCTGATTATCAAGCAGCAAATAAGAATCTTGATGCGGTGGAAAAAATAGCTATTGGTGGTATTGACCGTTGGCGCGCCTTTTCTGAACTACCTAGTCTGGCTGATTCTGGTTTAATGGTTGGCGTTGAAATCAGAAAAGGAATTGTAGTACATGAACCTTTGGCAAGGTTATTGCTTGAAGGACTTAGCCCTTATGGATTTATTGATGTTGGTAGAGGTAAGATAAACCAAGATCCTGCGGACAATAACGACAATCATGTTAAATCAATTCATTATGGCTTAGGCATGGACTTGGCATTTGCTAACGAATGGTTACTTGATGTACTTGTGTCTCATCAAAATAGAGATTTTGAAAATGCCAGCGCAGAAAATGAAACCCGCTTTTGGGGGCGATTACAGAAAAGCTTTTAATATTATTTAGACCGCATTTGTCGTTATCTAGTAATAAAAGCAAGTTAGGTAGCTGAAATGAAGAAAATAAATAAAACGTTTATATTAGATTTAAGCAAAAGAGCTAAATTACGCTTCACCATTGGTGTCGCTTTTTTCCACGCATTGGCGATGCCAATTAATGCGATTGCGCAATGGGAAGGCCTAGAAAATCAATACGGCCACGCAGTTTACCAGTACAACGGTAATCATCTAGATGTTAACGTCCTCACCAACAAACTTATTGCAAATGCAAAATCATTGAGTATTGCAAGTCATGAGTCTGTCAGCGTCAATCAGCTGTTAGCGAGCAATGTTGCTTTGTTTCGATCAATAGGCCCAAGTGCTACTAAAATATTTGGCAGCTTAACTTCTAATGGCAGCCTGTTTCTCATCAATCAAAATGGGGTATTGTTTGGCGAAGGTGCACAAGTTAATGTAGGCGGTTTAGTCGCTAGCACAATGAATATTAACAATGATGATTTCTTAAGCGGAAATTATAAATTTAATGCCAATGGCAGCACTGGCAGCGTCTTTAACCAAGGTGCAATTAAAGTAGCTGATGGTGGCTATTTGGTAATGTTGGCTAACCAAGTAAAGAATGAAGGGACGCTAGTTGCCAATAATGGCAATGTTGTTTTAGCTTCAGCAGACTCTGCTACTTTAGACTTTTATGGCAATGGCCTAGTTAAAGCAACCTTATCAGGCGATGCTCTAAGCGCAGTTGTTGCGCAATCTGGCACGATTCAAGCTGATGGTGGTGCTGTGCAACTTGCAACAAACTCACGTAGTTCTTCAGTTAATGTTTCTGGTTTAGTACAAGCAAACAGCATAGTAGAACGTAACGGCATTATTCGTTTAGAGGGTGGTGCTAATAGTCAGATTTCAATCAGCGGTACCTTGCGTGTCGCCGGCGAGCAAGCTGGGACAACAGGCGGCCACGTTGAGGTAACTGGTGAACAAGTCGCTTTGCTCTCTGGCGCTAAACTAGATGCTTCAGGCAACGCCGGTGGTGGCGAAGTGCTTATTGGTGGAGCCTTTCAAGGCAATAACGCTCAAGTTTACAATGCAAGAACCACTTATGTTGATCAAAATGCTGAAATATCAGTAGACGCGATTGAAACTGGCGAGGGCGGTAAAGTTATTGTTTGGGCAGACCAAGTCACTCGTTACTACGGCAACATTTCTGCAGCAGGGGGCGCAGTATCAGGCAACGGCGGCTTTGTCGAAGTCTCTGGCAAGCAAGTATTAGACTTTATTGGCGCTGTCGATGTGAGTTCAGCTTATGGCTTAGGCGGCAAAGTGTTGCTTGATCCTGACAATATTATTCTGAATAATACTGCACAAACTTCGCCGACTAATAACGCAGATAATACTGCAGATATTGCGTTTACAGACCTGCCAATGACGGATACAGTCATACAGATTAGTGATATAACAGGTTTCTCTGAGCTTTTCCTTCAAGCAGAAAATGATATTACAGTGGCCAATAATATCTCTATGGTGACTGATAACAGTATTCGTTTAGAGGCAAACAACAATATCAAGGTTAATGGTCAAGTTTATACAAGAGGTAGCGGCAACATTACATTAACTGCTGATGCGGATAATAGCGGTGCAGGTGACTTATTATTAAACCAGCGGCTTATTTCTCGGGAAGGCAATATTACACTTAGTGGTGCTAATGTTTCTGGAAGCGGGCAAGTGCTCACTCAAGGGTTAGGTGTGCAAAACTCTGGTAATGTCGTAATTAATGCTACACAAGATATTAATCTCACTAACGCCTCCTCGATTGTGACAAATGGTAGAAACGGTGCAGCTGGATTAAAAGGGACAAATGCAGGGGGTGTAACCTTAACTGCTGGAGGCAAAATTAATACAGGGAATATTGCTAGCAGCGGTGGCAGGGGCGGGACAGGCGATACAGCAGGTGGTAATGCAGGTGCGGTTAATATTGCCTCAATAGGCGTTGGTGGTATTGCAACAGGCAGTATCACTGCTAGGAATGGCCAAGCAAGAGGCGCTGGCTCAGGCGGTGAAGCTAGTAGCATTACCATTAATAGTGCCACCGGCAATATTAATACTAAAACTTTAAATGTATCTGGTAATGCCAACGGAAATGGCGGCAACATTGATATTGATGCCACTGCTGGCGATATTGTTGTAACAGGTGTTGCTTATGCTCAAGGTGGCACGACAGCTGCAGGGAGCACAGCAGATGGTGGCAATGGCGGTAATCTAGACTTAGATGCGAGTGGAGATGTGACGGTAACCAGTAGGGTTTATGCCCAAGGTGGAGGTGTTAGAAGTGGGAATACGGCTGCTGGTGGCGATGGCGGAAATGTTAATGTAACAGCTAACAACTTAAATTTTGGTAATGTGATTTACAGCTATGGTAATAATGGGCGAGGCTTAAATCAAGCCGGTGGTAATGCAGGAAACATTAACTTAAACGCAAAAGGTGCTATTCAGGCAACAAATATCTATAGCTACGGCGGCAGTGGTGGCACAGGTGCGGGTAGTAATGCAGCGGGGGGGAATGCAGGCAATATTAATATTGCTTCAACAGGTGCTGGTGATATTGCGACTTCAAATGTCAACGCACGCAATGGTGCAGCAAGAGGCGCCGGAGTAGGTGGTATTGTAGGTAGTATTGATATTAGTAACACGAGTGGTGATATCGCGACTAGAAACCTTGATGCTTATGGTAACTTAAATGGTAACGGCGGTATTATCAATGTGGACGCCAGTGCTGGAGATGTCACAGTGGTAGGCCGTGTTTATAGCTATGGTGGTGCAGTGAATAATGGCCATACTTTGGCAGGCCGCAATGGTGGCAACATTGCAATCTCTGGTGTAAACCGTACGGTCACCAATAGAATTAATGCCAGTGGCAATACTGCGAAGGGTATTAATCAGACTGGTGGTAATGCAGGTGTGGTTTCGGTCACGGGTAGTGGTGCATTAAATGTTAAAGATGTCTATTCGCGAACAGGTAGTGCGACTGGTGTGGGTGCTGGTGGTAGCACAGGTGGCATTACTTTGACAGGCGCCAGTATTACAGCCACTAGTAACATTGTTAGCGCAGGTAACAGGAATGGCGCAGGCAGTAATATTGACCTTACGGCTACTTCGGGAGATATTAATATTAAAACACTTCAGGCTCAGGGCGGTGGTGCAAATACAAATGTGCTAGGTAGTGATGCTGGTAATATCACAGTAAATGCTGCAGGTAACGTTGCTGCAACTGTTATTTACACACAGGGCAGCTCCGGCAATGGCGCTGATAACAATGGTGGGAATGCTGGTAGTATTGACGTCAATGCTGGCAGTGGCATCACAGCGACTAGAGTTTATGCTTATGGTGGCAATGGTGGTGGTAATGCATTAACGAATATGGCGGCTGGCGGTGATGCAGGTAGTGTTAATCTCAATTCAACAGGAGCAGGTGATATTGTGCTGACACAAGACATTAATGTGAGAACAGGTTATTCAAGAGGCTCAGCGCCTGGTGCTGCGGTCGGCAATATCAATATTAAAAACCTCGCTGGTAACATCACCACGAAAAATGTACGTGCAGACGGGCAAAATCATGGCAATGGAGGCAATGTCACCTTAGATGCCGGTGCAACAGGTGATGTGAATGTGAATGGTGTGATTTACACTTATGGTGACCGCGATGCCACAGCAGCAACTTTTGTTGGCACAAGCGCGGGTAACATCGCAATTAAAGCGAAAAATGTAACAGTCACTGGCACAATCAATACCAACGGTGGTCGGGGCCGAGGTGCAAATCAAGATGGTGGCAATGCAGGCGGTGTCAACATTGATGCAACAAGTGCGACAAGTACCCAAGCGATTGTTGCATCAGGTGGTAATGGCGGTAATGGTGCAGGTAGTAGTTCAAACGGTGGCACGGCTGGGAATGTAACAATAGCCTCAACTGGCGCAGGTGATGTGACAACAACCAATATTACTGCACGTACTGGATACGCAAGAGGCACGGGTACTGGTAATGCAGGGTCAGTCGATATTCAAAATAGTAATGGCTCTATTACAACGGCTAATATTAATACTAGAGGTCAAAGAAGAGGTGCTGGTGGTGATGTAAAGGTAGTAGCAACTGGGGGCGATATCAATGTGGGCACAGTTGATGCGCGGGCGAGCAATATCCCAGCTATTGATGGTGGTGGTGTTACTTTAGCAACGACAACAGGCGATGCTTCAGTCACAAATATCCTGACCGGGGGTCGTTGGTTAGTTTATTCTGGAGACCCACGTACCGATACGACTGTTGCTTTCAAATCATCAGCTGACTTTAAACAATACAACACTAATTATGGTAGCGCGCTTTCAGATACTACTGGGAATGGTTTTGTGTATCGGTTTGCCCCAATCATTACGACAAGCTTGAGCGGTACGGTTAGCAAGGCCTACGATGGCAATGTTACAGCTTCAATCGCCGGCCTTACGCTTAATCTAAAAGGAGGTGCGATAGATGGGGACGTTATTAACCTATCTGCATTAACTAGTGCTACTTACGATAATAAAAATACAGGTGCTGGTAAAGTAGTGAGCTCAAACGTATTAGCTGTTACTAGTGGCAGCACTGGCGGGACAACGGTATATGGTTATCAAGTGAGCACTGCGACGGGGAGTGTAGGTGATATTACACAACGTGCGATTACTGTCACCGCAGTGACTGATACCAAAGGCTTTGATGGCAATTCAACTTCTGTTGGTTTGCCAAGCATTACCACAGGTTCAATTGCATCTGGCGGGGATACTGCAAGTTTTACCCAGACATTTGATAATAAAAATGCTGGAACAGGTAAAACATTAACTGCGTCGGGCATTATCGACGATGGCAATGGTGGTAATAACTACGCTGTAAACTATATCGCTGACAATACTGGCGTGATTACAGAGGTTGTTTCGGATGTTGATACAGACTCACCTAGGGAGGCGGCAGGGCTAGGTGGTGTGGTTGCTAATGGCATGCAAGTGCAAAATGTAACGATTATAGATTTAGGTGCTACTACCGCCGCCGGTGATGTTGATGAAGCGGCTGAAGCTTGTGCTGATGACGAAGCAAACTCAGCTAATCCAAATATATCGGTAATATTAAACTTCGGTATAAATTTACCAGAAGGGGTGAAGGCAGACTGCCGTACATAAGTTGCAAACCATGAACTTTATTAGTAATTATTATCTTAAAGCCGTATACCCAAATTTAATTTTGGTATACGGCTTTTTTAATTTTAAGTAATACTGATTGTTATATTAATAAAGCTTAAGTTATGTGCGCTTTGCATCATGTGCGCTATTAATTCAACTTTAAAAAACTAATTGTAATGAGCGTTGTTTTCTCCGTTGATGTTCTTTTGCCTGCTCTAGCTTAAATCAGTATAAAATCATGTTTTAAATAGTGGTGTGTTTTAAAATCAACAATTATTACTGGAGTTTATTCGCATTAGCTCTGACCTATTTAGTTTTTGTTGAGCAATTTGCACTAATTAATTCAATAGAGAACATATGGTAAATAGTCCCCCTTGTGTTATGACTTTTGCCGCTACAGATCCAAGTAGTGGTGCTGGATTGCAGGCTGATATTCTCGCTCTGGCAAGTATCGGCTGCCATCCCTTGTCGGTAGTAACAGGCACCACAGTGCAGGATACTGTCGGCGTAGAGGGTGTGATGGCGCTAGATGCAGATTGGATAAACGATCAAGCGCGTGCCATTTTGGAAGATGTTCCAGTATCTGCTTTTAAATTAGGCTTACTTGGCAGTGTAGAAAACGTTGCGGTGATTGCAGAAATTATGGCAGATTACCCAAACGTTCCTTTGTTAATCGACCCTATTCTTACTTCTGGTCGTGGCGATGAGCTAAGCAATGAAGAAATGCAATCTGCCATGTGCGAATTGCTATTTCCGCAAGCGACATTAATTACACCAAATAGTATTGAGGCCCGCCGTCTTGCCTTTTATGATGAGAACGAAGGCGTGAAAAATACTTCATTAGAAGAATCAGCGCAACGCTTATTAGAAATGGGTTCAGAGTATGTGTTGATCACTGGGACACACGAGCGTTCTGATGATGTAGTCAATTCGCTATTTGGCCCTGCTGGACATATTAGAGACTATCACTGGGAGCGTTTGGCTGGTAGTTATCATGGCTCTGGGTGTACACTGACTAGTGCTATTGCTGCTTGTTTGGCACATGGTCTTACGATGGAAGAAGCGATACAAGAAGCGCAAGAATATACGTGGCAGACGCTTAAAAACGCATTTAGGCCCGGCATGGGCCAATTCATCCCTGACCGTTTTTTTTGGGCCCGTGATGAAAATGAAGCGAATAAGGGTGATAGTGACAACTCAACATCAATCCAACATTAACGGGTTGTATGCAATTACGCCTAATGAGCTAGAAATCAAAAAGCTTTGTAATATGGTGGAATTTGCCATTCAGGGTGGTGCCAGTATTGTTCAGTATCGCAATAAGGCCGCAGGCAAGACTTTAAGACTACGCCAGGCATCTGCGCTTTTAGCCTTGTGTCGTGGTTATGATGTGCCCTTAATAATCAATGATCATTTAGATTTATGCGCGCAAATTGATGCGGATGGACTACACTTAGGTGTTACAGATTGCCGTATTGATTCTGTAAGAAGCTTGCTAGGAGCAGACAAAATAATTGGTGCGTCTTGTTACAACTATCTTGATTTAGCACTTAAAGCAGAAGCTGATGGCGCTGATTATGTGACTTTTGGCGCATGCTTTCCAATAGAAACTAAACCAAAAGCGCATAGTGTATCGCTTGAGTTTATTGAGCAAGCTAAAAAAGAATTAAAACTACCAGTTGTCGCCATTGGTGGTATTACGCTGGACAATGCTAAGCAAGTTAAAGCGACAGGAGCCAATATGGCTGCCGTTATTAGCACTCTATTTGACACAGAAGACATTAAGAAAACTAGCCAACAATTCTCATCAATTTTAAATTCAACGATATGACCTCAAAAAATCAAACACTGTTCGATAAATCTCAAAAACTTATACCTGGAGGTGTTAACTCTCCAGTGCGCGCCTTTCGTAGTGTGGGCGGTACGCCTGTCTTTTTTAAAAAAGGCTTGGGTTCAAGGCTTTGGGATGTGGACGGTAAAGAATATATTGATTATATAAACTCTTGGGGGCCGATGATTTTAGGCCACGCGCACCCTGAAGTCATTAAAGCAGTGCAAGAAGTTGCTGCTAATAGTCTTTCTTTTGGTGCGCCAACAGGGCTTGAGTTAGAAATGGCTGAGTTGATCAACAAATTAGTGCCGAGCATGGAACAAGTGCGATTAGTGAGTAGCGGCACAGAAGCGACGATGAGTGCGATTCGCGTGGCACGTGGGTTTACTAATCGTAATAAAATTTTAAAGTTTGAAGGTTGCTATCACGGGCATGCTGATGCTTTACTTGTTAAAGCTGGTTCAGGTTTATTAACCTTAGGTGAGCCTAGTTCGGCTGGTGTTCCTGCGGCGGTAGCTGCGGATACATTAACGCTTGAATACAATAATACCGAGGCATTGGAAACGCTATTTAGCAAAATTGGCGACGAAATTGCTTGTGTCATTATAGAGCCTGTTGTTGGAAATATGAATTTAGTCGT
Source organism: uncultured Methylophilaceae bacterium (assembly GCA_964549145.1). Taxonomy (GTDB): domain Bacteria; phylum Pseudomonadota; class Gammaproteobacteria; order Burkholderiales; family Methylophilaceae. Next base: position 24,595 of record CAZJUK010000002.1, on the reverse strand, counting down.
GCCTAAAATGGAATTTTTAACGACATTACGTTCACTGTGTACTAAACACGGTACGATACTTATTTTTGATGAAGTGATGACGGGCTTCCGCGTGCATTTAGGGGGGGCACAAGCCTTGTATAACATTAAGCCAGATATGACCACATTAGGAAAAGTAATTGGTGGCGGTTTGCCAGTGGGTGCTTTTGGCGGTCGTAAGGATATAATGAGTGTACTTGCGCCATTAGGCGCTGTTTATCAAGCAGGCACGCTCTCGGGTAATCCAGTAGCAGTCACGGCAGGATTGAAAACTTTATCGCTGATTCAGAAGCCAGATTTCCATAAAAAGTTATCAGCACAAACTAATAAATTAGTCGGCGGTGTAATTAAAGCAGCTAAAAACGTGGGTGTTACTTTCAATGCACAGCATGTTGGCGGTATGTACGGTATGTACTTCAGTGAGGACTGTCCTAGCTCATTTGATGCTGTGATGGCTTCAGATAAAGAAGCTTTTAATAAATTTTTCCACAGTATGCTTGATAGTGGTATTTATCTTGGACCTTCCGCATTTGAGGCAGGGTTTGTTTCAGCTGCACATACGGATGAAGACATCGCATTGACAATCGCTGCTGCAGAAACAGCTTTCAAAGCAATTTAAATTACTAATAGTCCTTAAAAGTAAGGCTGTGTGATTGAAACTAAGGTTGTTTAACGGTATTATCAACGGTTCCGCTAAACATTTTTTGAAATAAAGAATATGGCAATAAATCAAGCTAAATCAAGCGCTAAAATCGCAAAACCTCCAGTCGCCCAAGGCTTGTATCAGCCAGGTAATGAACACGACGCCTGTGGTGTCGGTTTTGTTGCCCACATCAAGGGTAACAAGAGCCATCAAATAGTTAAGCAAGGACTAGAGTTACTGACTAACTTAACCCATCGCGGTGCGACTGGTTATGATCCCAAATTAGGGGATGGCGCAGGCTTGCTTATGCAAATTCCTGATGCATTTATGCAAGCTGAAACAAAGCTGTTAAATATTCAATTGCCTGATGCTGGGCAATACGCTGTTGCCAATGTGTTTTTGCCGCAAGACGCGAAAAATAGAGCGCGATGCGAAGTGGTGATTGCTAAGATTATTGCAGAAGAAAAACAAGCATTATTAGGCTGGCGCGATGTGCCAGTAGACAATAGTAATATTGCCGAAGCTGCGCGTGCGGTAGAGCCTGTGATGCGCCAAGTGTTTATTGGTAGTGCGTTTGCTGTTCAAGATGATTTTGAGCGTAAATGTTTTGTGATGCGTAAGCGTATTGAGCATGCAGTGCGTGCTTTAAATTTTGAAGATGCTGCCCTTTTCTATGTGCCGTCACTGTCATCGCGCACTATTGTTTACAAAGGCATGTTGCTGGCGAATGAGGTCGGTGTCTACTACACAGATTTAATCGACGAACGTGTTATTTCTGCGCTTGCCTTGGTGCATCAGCGTTTTTCAACGAATACTTTTCCTTCTTGGCATTTAGCGCATCCATTCCGCATGATTGCCCATAACGGTGAAATTAACACTGTGCAAGGTAATGTGAACTGGATGACAGCACGTCATGCCGCCATGCATTCAGAATTACTTGGCGAAGATTTAGAAAAAGTATGGCCGCTCATTGTTGCTGGCCGCTCTGACTCTGCCTGTTTCGATAACTGTTTAGAGTTATTGGTTGCTGGCGGCTATAGCGTTCCGCATGCGATGATGATGATGATTCCAGAAGCTTGGAATAACAACTCGATGATGGATGAAGATAGACGCGCCTTTTATGAATATCACGCCGCATTGATGGAGCCATGGGATGGTCCAGCCGCTGTTGCATTTACCGATGGCCAAATAATTGGTGCAACATTGGATAGAAATGGCCTACGTCCGGCACGTTATTTAGTGACTGATGACGACATTGTGATGATGGCTTCTGAAATGGGAGTGTTAACCTTTCCTGAAGAAAAAATCGTTAAAAAATGGCGTTTACAACCAGGTAAAATGTTGATGATAGACATGGTCCAAGGCCGTATTGTCGATGATGAAGAGGTAAAGAGTGATTTGGCCAATGTTAAACCTTATCGTCAGTGGGTAGATGAGTCACGTTACTACATCAGTGATTTACCAAAAGTTGATAGCATTTTAGCGTTAAAAGAAAGCTTGCTCGATACACAGCAAGCATTCGGCATGACGCAGGAGGATATCAAGTTCTTGCTAGAGCCAATGATTGAAAATGGGGCAGAAGCATCAGGCTCGATGGGTAACGATTCAGCACTGCCAGTGTTATCTAACAGGCCTAAAGTGTTATATAACTACTTTAAGCAGTTGTTTGCACAAGTGACTAACCCACCAATTGATCCAATACGTGAAGAAATGGTGATGTCTTTAGTGACATTTGTTGGTCCTAAACCAAACTTGCTTGAGCTACATGAGACAACACCAGATGTGCGTTTAGAAGCGAGTCAGCCAGTATTAAGTAAAGATGATTTTGCAAAAATAACGGCCATTAAATCAGTGACAAACGGCGCTTATAGCTCAATTTCATTAGACTTGTGTTACCCAGCTAAAGAAGGCGTGGCTGGTATGAAAGTCGCCCTAGCTGCCTTATGCATTAAAGCACAGCAAGCAGTCAATGATGGGTTCAATATTATTGTCTTAAATGATATTGGTATGGATACTGATATGCTAGCGATTCCTGCACTGCTAGCAACTTCAACAGTGCATATGCATTTAGTCACTGCAGGCTTGCGTACCCAAACAGGCTTAGTGGTTGCTACCGGCTCAGCACGTGAAGTGCATCATTTTGCGTTATTAGCAGGTTATGGTGCTGAAGCCATATACCCATGGCTAACTTATGAAACAATCGCTGATATTGCTGATGATGCTGAAGAGGCTAACGAGAAGTTTGTAAAAGCGGTTGGTAAAGGCTTGTATAAAGTCATGTCTAAAATGGGTATTTCTACTTATCAGTCATATTGTGGCGCCCATATATTTGAGGCAATTGGTCTAAATTCACAGTTTGTTGAAGATTACTTTAAAGGTACAACCACGCAAATTGAAGGGATAGGTTTAAACCAAGTAGCTGAGGAAGCCTTACGCTTACACGCGGCTGCCTTTGGTAACGACCCGGTGTTACAAAACGCTTTAGATGCTGGTGGTGAGTATGCATATCGTATTCGTGGTGAAGAGCATATGTGGACACCGCAGTCAGTTTCGAAGTTGCAAAATGCGACGAGAACTAATCAATATGATACTTATAAAGAGTATGCAAAATTAATTAATGACCAAACACGTCGTCATATGACATTGCGTGGTTTGTTTGAAATTAAGCCAGCAGGCCAGGCAATTCCATTAGATCAAGTTGAATCTGCAAAAGAAATTGTTAAACGATTTGCCACAGGCGCTATGTCTCTGGGCTCAATCTCTACAGAAGCGCATGCAACATTAGCAATTGCCATGAACCGCATTGGTGGTAAGTCTAACACTGGTGAAGGTGGTGAAGACAAAAAGCGCTTTATTCCGGTTGTAACTGATAGCAGTATGTCTGAAGTATTTGGCGAAGAGTTTATTGAGTCCAATGTTGCTTTAAAAGCGGGTGATTCAATGCGCTCAAGAATTAAGCAGGTAGCTAGTGGTCGTTTTGGAGTTACCGCTGAATATTTAGCTAATGCAGATCAAATTCAAATTAAAATGGCCCAGGGTGCTAAGCCAGGCGAGGGTGGTCAATTGCCTGGCCATAAAGTTAGTCAGTACATTGCGAAACTTCGTTTTAGTGTGCCTGGCGTAGGTTTGATTTCTCCGCCGCCACATCATGATATTTATTCTATTGAAGATTTGGCGCAGCTTATACACGACCTGAAAAATGCCAATCCCAAGGCTTCTATATCAACAAAGCTTGTTTCTGAGACAGGCGTAGGTACAGTCGCTGCGGGTGTTGCAAAAGCTAAATCTGATCATATTGTGGTTGCTGGCCATGATGGTGGAACAGGCGCTTCACCGCTAACATCATTGAAACATGCAGGCACGCCATGGGAGTTAGGCTTAGCTGAAACACAACAAACATTAGTGTTAAACCAATTACGTGGGCGAGTTATCGTACAAACCGATGGCCAAATGAAAACAGGGCGTGATGTTGTAATAGGGGCGCTGCTTGGTGCTGATGAGTTTGGCTTTGCAACAGCGCCATTAGTGGTCGAAGGTTGTATTATGATGCGCAAGTGCCATTTAAACACTTGCCCTGTTGGTGTTGCCACGCAAGATCCAGAGTTACGTAAAAAGTTTACAGGTGAGCCAGAGCATGTAGTTAATTTCTTCTTCTTTGTTGCTGAGGAAATTCGTGAATTAATGGCAACTATTGGTGTGGCAAAGTTTAATGATTTAATTGGGCGTGCAGATTTGCTCGATATGCAAGCAGGTATCGATCATTGGAAAATTAATGGTTTAGATTTTAGTAAAATTTTCTACACGCCAGATATGCCAGCATCAGTAGCAAGATACAATGTTGAAGAACAAGACCATGGTTTAACTAATGCCTTAGACAACATGCTGATTAAAAAAGCAAAACTAGCGATTGAAACTGGTGAAAAGATAGTCATTAATTCACCAATTTTAAATACTAATCGTACCGTTGGAACAATGCTATCTAATCAATTGGCCGTTAAATATGGTAACGATGGTTTACCACACGACACGATACATGTGAATTTTACAGGTACATCAGGTCAGAGTTTTGGTGCATTTTTGGCCAAGGGGATCACTTTTGAATTAACAGGTGAAGGCAATGATTATGTAGGTAAAGGGTTAAGTGGCGGTTGTATTATTATCAAGCCGCCTACAAAATTCCGCGGCATTTCGCATGAAAATATTATTATCGGGAATACTGTGATGTACGGTGCAACTACTGGTGAGACATACTTTAGTGGTGTTGCTGGTGAACGTTTTTGTGTGCGTAATTCAGGTGCCTCAACAGTAGTTGAAGGTGTTGGTAATCATGGCTGCGAATATATGACAGGTGGCACTGTTGTTGTTCTGGGTTTAACAGGACAAAACTTCGCTGCAGGCATGAGTGGTGGCGTAGCCTATGTCTACGACTTAGATGGGCTATTTGGAAAACGTTGCAATATGAGTATGGTTGCTTTTGAGAAAGTGGAGGCAGCAGAGGCTGGTGTGGGTAAAGTGCAGCATCTTAATCAGCCTGACGAAGTGATATTAAAAACTTTGATCGAAAAACATATTACACTCACCGATAGTACAAGAGCTAAACAAATATTAGCAGACTGGAAAAATGCCCGTGAAAAATTTGTCAAAGTGATGCCTATCGAATATAAACGTGCGCTAACAGAGTTAGCAGCAACGGCAAGTAAGGAAGCAGCATAATGGGTAAAGTAACAGGGTTTAAAGAATTTGAACGTTTATATGAGGCGAATTTGCCCATACCAGATCGCGTTAAAAACTATAAAGAATTTGTATTGCATTTATCAGATGATCAAGCCAAACAGCAAGGTGCGCGCTGTATGGATTGCGGTATTCCATTTTGCACATCCGGATGCCCAGTAAATAATATTATTCCTGATTTCAATGACTTGGTATATAACCAAGACTGGCGACAAGCGATCGATGTATTACATTCGACTAATAATTTCCCAGAGTTTACAGGCCGAATTTGTCCAGCGCCATGCGAAGCAGCTTGTACACTCAACATTAATGATGATGCGGTAGGTATTAAGTCTATTGAGCATGCAATCATTGATAAAGCCTGGGAGAACGACTGGGTAACCCCTCAAATTAACTCAAATAAAACAGGTAAAAAAGTAGCTGTTGTGGGCTCTGGTCCAGCAGGCTTAGCAGCAGCTCAACAATTAGCGCGTGCAGGTCATGATGTTACCGTTTTAGAAAAAAATGATCGTATTGGTGGTTTGCTGCGTTACGGTATTCCAGACTTTAAAATGGAAAAAACACATATTGACCGTCGGATGGCACAAATGGAGGCCGAGGGCGTTACTTTTAAAGTTAATCAATATGTCGGTGAAAATGTGAATGCAGAGGACGTGCTTAATGCCTATGATGCTGTCGTGTTGTCAGGCGGATCTGAAGACCCTCGTAATTTACCTGTGCCAGGTCGTGAATTGGATGGCGTTCATTTTGCAATGGATTTTTTAGCACCTAACAATAAAGTAGTCGCAGGCGATAAAATACCGAATCAAATTAAAGCAACTGATAAGCACGTCGTGGTTATTGGTGGTGGTGATACAGGCTCTGATTGCGTAGGCACTTCAAATCGACATGGTGCAATAAATATCACTCAATTTGAGTTAATGCCAGAACCGCCAGAAAATGAAAACAAATCCTTAGTATGGCCTAATTGGCCATTAAAAATGCGCACTTCAAGTTCGCATCAAGAAGGCGCAGATCGTGATTGGTCAGTAGGAACCAAAGAGTTGATTGGTGAAAATGGGAAAGTCACTGGGTTGAAAGCTGTGCGGCTTAAATGGAAAGGTCGTGAAATGACGGAAGTTCCTGGATCTGAATTCATAATTAAAGCTGATTTAGTCTTACTTGCGATGGGGTTTGTATCGCCGATTCAGAAAGTATTAGATGCTTTTAGTATTGAAAAAGATAACCGCGGAAATGCAAAAGCAACCACAGATGGCGAAGGCTGTTACGCAACTAGTAAAGAAAAAGTATTTGCTGCGGGAGATATGCGTCGTGGTCAGTCTTTAGTTGTTTGGGCAATACGAGAAGGCCGTCAATGTGCACGTGCGGTAGACGAGTTTTTAATGGGTTCATCAACACTACCCAGATAATAAAAAAATATAAAATATAGGGTACAAGGGTTACTTCTTTGTATCCTTTTTTGTTGGATAACAATGATGCAATTACAAAATGATACTTTTTTAAAAGCGCTTTGGCGCCAGCCCATTGATTACACGCCAGTGTGGATGATGCGGCAAGCAGGTCGTTATTTACCTGAATATAAAGCGACACGTAAAGATGCGGGTAGCTTTATGGATTTATGTAGAAATGCCCAGTTTGCAACTGAGGTGACATTGCAACCCTTGGATCGCTACGCTTTGGATGCAGCTATTTTATTCTCAGATATATTGACTGTGCCAGACGCGATGGGTTTAGGTTTGTCATTTGAAGCGGGAGAAGGTCCAAAATTTGAACGTACACTGCAGCAAGAGGCCGATATTAAAAAGCTTGTTGTGCCTGATATGGCAGATTTGCAATATGTATTTAATGCAGTATCTAGCATTCGTAAAGCGCTTAATGGGAGTGTGCCTTTAATTGGGTTTTCTGGAAGCCCATGGACATTAGCTACGTATATGGTAGAAGGCAAAGGCGGCACTGATTTTTTAAATATAAAAAAAATGGCCTATGCTCAGCCTAATTTATTACATCATATATTAGAAGTTAATGCACAAACAGTCATTCAGTACTTGAATGCTCAAATTGAAGCAGGCGCTCAAGCTGTGATGATATTTGATTCTTGGGGCGGTGCACTTTCTCACAATGCCTATATCGAATTTTCGCTTAATTATATGCAAAAAATTATTGCTGGACTAACTAAAACTAAAGACGGTAATAAAGTACCAAGTATTGTGTTTACTAAAGGTGGCGCATTATGGTTAGAGGCGCAAGCTGATATTAATCCTGATGCGTTAGGTTTAGACTGGGCAGTCGATATTGGTCAAGCACGAAAGCGAGTAGGGGACAAAGTCGCACTGCAAGGTAATATGGACCCGATAATTTTATTGAGCACACCAGATGCGATTGAAAAAGAAGTGGTAAATATATTAGGCAGTTACGGCAATGGTAGCGGTCACATTTTTAATTTAGGTCATGGTATTACACAATGGACACCACCTGAAAATGCAGCGGTAATGATAGAGGCTGTTCATAAGCACAGTCGGCAATATCATCTCTAAGTTACTGTCCACTTTGTTGCAGTAACAATTCAGTTAGTTTTGTGTAAAAAAATGGCCTATTGAATTAAATCAAGAGGCCATTTTATTTCAGGTGTATTCCTACACCTTAAGTTTTATGTAACTTAAGCTTTTTGAATATTAGAAGCTTGTTTACCTTTTGGTCCATCAGTTACGTCGAAAGTAACTTTATCGTTTTCTTTCAAGCTTTTGTAACCGCTATCTACTATTGCAGAGAAGTGAGCAAATAAATCGTCACCACCTTCGTCTGGAGTAATGAACCCAAAGCCTTTTGAATCATTAAACCATTTAACTATACCTGTTGCCATATCTTATATCTTTCATACTTTAAAAAGGGGGCACCCTAAAAACTTGGGTTTTAAAATCTATTGAGCCTTAACTGACTTAAAATCTATAAAAATCCAACGCCTAAACTGCTTTTTACACCCTTATCAGTAGAATAACAAGCGATTAATTGATTAAATTAGTACTTTTTATACAAAATAGCTTGAATTAGGGTCTTTTTGTTGCTTAATCAACGACGTAAGCCTATACTTCGGCTAAGTTTAATAGTTAGAGTTTTTACGGGGTATTTGTTTGGCAAAAGAAGAATTAATTGAAATGACTGGTACGGTAATGGAAGTGTTACCGGATTCACGCTATCGCGTTACATTAGATAATGCGCATGAGCTGATTGCTTACGCGGGTGGTAAAATGAAGAAAAACCATATACGTATATTGGCAGGTGATAAAGTAACTTTAGAGTTGTCACCCTACGATATTAATAATGGACGCATTACATTTAGACATATTGAGCCTGGTAGTGGTGGTTCTTATACCCCTAGAAAAAGATATTAAGTGTTTTCTAGATAGTAAAAAAGCTCCTAATGGAGCTTTTTTTAATTGTATGCTTTGTTCTTTAGTTACGGCAGCATCCTGTTAAGTGTGTTGTCTTTATCAATAAATTTGTGTTTTAACGCACCTAATGTATGAATAATCACAATAAGTAATAAAATAACTCCAGCTACTTCATGCACTTCTTTGAAAAAATGACGTAAGTTTTTATCATCTAAGCCGCTAATAAAATTAATTCCAAACCATTTCACACCGTATTTACTTGATACAGCCATAATTAAACCGCTTACCGGAATTGCAAACATGAATAAGTAAAGAAGGCGATGTGCACCGCTGGCTAATTTGCGCTCCCATGTTTTATAAGTTGCTAACATTGCTGGTGGTTTGTGTGTAATGCGCCAGAGAAAACGGATAATAATCAGGGCCAAAACAGTAATGCCAATAGATTTATGCAAATTATAATAAAAGGCTCTTGGCGATGCTTCTTTTGATAACTCCCATGTATAAATGCCCCATTCAAATAAGTCATAGCTTATTTGTTTTGGTGCTTCTTTTGGTAGGTCATGCATAAACCAGCCTAAAGTAAACATGCCTAAAATACTAATAGCGATTAGCCAATGTAAAAATATTGCAGTGTTGGTATAGCGATTAGTCATTTATAGTCTCCTTAAGTGCAGCTGACAGAATATTTATCAAAGTACTGCCAATTTTTTTTCATTTTATGTGACAATTATTACACCGTGATTATCCTTAATTAAGGTAACATTCTAGCTTGTAACAATGAAAGTGGCTATTGATGAAAGTAATAATACAGTTATTTATATTATGCGTGCTGGTAGGTTGTTCCAATAGCAAGCCAAACCAAGCACAGACGTTTCTTGATGATATTGGTGATGGTATATACGTTCACCACGGTGAACATTTAGATATTGATGCTGGCTACCAAGGTGATATAGCAAACCTGAGTGTGGTAGTGGGGAGTAAAGGTGTTGCAGTAATCGATACTAGTGGTAGTTTAAAAGTAGGGATGCAGTTACGCGAAGCGATTATTAAGATAACTGACCGGCCAATTCTTTATGTCATCAATACCCACGTACACCCTGATCATATTTTTGGAAATGCCGCTTTTGTGAATGATAAGCCAGCATTTGTTGGTCATGCTAATTTATCTAATACTATGCAATTACGTGAAGATGGATATAAAAGACTCAATGAAAAATATCTTATAGAAGATGCCGCTGGCAGCGACATTGTGTTGCCAACAATTCAAGTCGAAGACACGTTAAAGCTAGATTTAGGTGGTAGAGAATTAACTATTACAGCTCATCCTGTTTCACATACCAATACAGATATCAGCGTCCTCGATAGTCAAACGCAAACATTGTTTACTGGAGACTTGCTATTTGTAGAGCGTACACCAGTATTAGAGGGTGATATAAAAGGCTTAATTAACACCTTGGCAGAATTAAAAACTTATCCTGTTAAACAAGTCGTTCCTGGACATGGTGCGCAAACTAAAAACTGGATAAATGCGATAGAAAATGAAGAGCGTTATTTGAATGTTTTATTAACTGATATACGTGCGGCAATAGAAAATGATAAGTCACTATTGGAAACTATGCATACAGCTGCAGCAAGTGAAAAAGACAACTGGGTGTTATTTGAGGTTGCCAATCGAAGGAATGTCAACATACTTTACCCAGCTTTAGAATGGGAATAAAGAGAATATTTTAGAAAAGTATGAATAAAAATAAGCGATTAATTTTTAATTGTCTAAACTACAAGCAGTTTGCGGATATGTGCTTAATAACAACATACCACCAGCTACACCAACATAGACAAAAAACATTTCAGGAATTTTGCTACCTAAAACAAAAGCAAAGAATAAAGCCAATACAGTTAAAACACGCGCAAACAATTGTGTTTTAAAACCGACTAAAAGGGCAATGCCACAAACTAATTGAATTAGAATGAGTAATGGTGCAAAAATACTTGGTAACCCAAACTGCCCTAAGGTTACTTGGTATTGCAAGTAACCGTCTGGTGATGATGTAATGGCTGTTAACCGTAAAATGACTAAGCCTAAAAAAACAAGCGCTAATAAAACTCTTGCCACAGCTGATTGGTACTTACTCATAATTAAACCTTAATAGTTTGCAAAAATAATGCATAGCATAATGCCTGTTACCATGAATAAATGCAATAACCGTATAATCTATTCTTGTTGCATAATTAGATAAAGCCTATGAGTGAAAATTATACAATTGAGGTATTGAACTGGCAAAGCTCAGCACGAATGCAACTTAGAGCGATTCGTGAGGCCGTGTTTATTGTTGAGCAGCATGTGCCTAAAGACTTAGAGTGGGACGAGTGTGATGCTACCGCGCAGCATTTACTGGTGCTTAATAATAAGACCAAAGCTATTGCTTGTGCGCGTATCTTATTCAAACAAAATAAAATAGGGCGTATGGCTGTGCTTAAGGAGTATCGACGGCAAGGAGTTGGCTGCTTACTTTTAAATAAAGCCTTAGATTTATGTCGAACACATGGGCTTAAGCATGTATTGATTTCAGCGCAAAAAGAAGCAATAATATTTTATGAAAAGTCTGGCTTTAGAGTGATAGGCAAGCCTTACTTGGAAGCAAATATTTTGCACGTAGACATGGAATGTAAGTTTGCATAGCGTATTAATAAGATAATTAAGATTGTATAATCGTGTATCGAGTTAACTAAACTTTAAGGGTATGTGTTCATGTCAAAAGTAATTTTAAAAGCAGGTGAAGCAACGTTATATACTGAGGGTAAAGATACTTCAGCAGCTATGCCAGAAATTCTAATTGGTTCCGTAGATGGACCGGTCGGCCAAGCATTTGCGAATATGATGGCGCAAAGCAAAGGCCATACGGCAATGTTTGCCGTGCGTGATTTAAATCAACTGGTAAGACCTGCTTGTATGATGGCACCAAAAGTAACATTGAAAGATTCCGCTAACATTGATTTGTTTGGTGGCTTAGTTCAAGCTGCAACTGCTGATGCGATACTAGATTGTGTAATTGAAGGCATTATCCCTAAAGACCAAGTGAATTATTTATGCATTATTAGCTTAGTTTGGATTGATCCAGGTGCTGTAAGTGATCCCGATTTAGACAAAGCAGATATGTATAAAAATAACTATGAAGCCACTAAATTAGCGATTAAACGTGCTTTAAACGATGAGCCTAGCATTGATGAGTTGATTGCTAATCGTCATAAAATTAAACATTGTATGTGGGAAGACTCTTGGGATGAGAAATAACAAATTTAAGCGTTAAATTAAGATTAGTTTCTACCAAAGCTCTAATTAGAGTGTTAATAATTAAGGAGGTAAGTGATGGCTGAACAAAATGTATGTAAAGAGGCATTTAATCGACTTTGTGAAGACATTAACTCTGAGAAAAAATCAGAAATCAATGAGTCAGATTATTGGCTTTTTGAATTAGGTTTTCGCTCTGCTATAGAAGAGTTGCTAATGATTGCAGACTCTGGTGAGCAAAGTAGAAAGTTCGTTTCACCCCGCTTTCAAATGTTGGCAGAGCGAATTTTACAATCACGCTTGCATTAACAAGACATGTAATATTAAAAAAGTAGCTAAGGCTACTTTTTTAATAACTCTAATTCTTTCACCATAAATAAAGAATAACCAAATGAAACGCTTCGTTTGCATCTTTATCGTTTCATTTTTTTTATCTGCATGCCAATCAGAAAAGCTTCCGGCTGTAAAAAAGGGAGCAGTTGTTTTGATTTTGGGTGATAGTTTAAGCTTCGGATCAGGTGCAAAAGAAAGTGAAAACTACCCTATCCTCTTAGCCGCTAAGACTAATTGGAATATTGTTAATGCGGGTGTGCCAGGTAATACCAGTGAACAAGGCTTATCACGCCTAGCTAGCTTGATAAAAAACCATCAACCAAAGCTATTAATTATTGAACTTGGCGGTAACGATTTTTTGCGTAATGTTATCATCACAAAAACTGTTGCCAATCTTAAGGCCTGCATTCAGCAAGCCCAACAACAAAATATTCAAGTAGTGCTGATGGCCATTCCCGCATTTTCTCCAATTAAGGCTGCGTTCACCGGTTTGTCTGATCATAAAATATACGAGGAAATTGCACAAGAGATGAATGTGCCATTAATCGAAGATGTTTTTTCAGGAGTGTTGTCTGATAATGCATTAAAGTCTAATGCTATTCATCCTAATGCAGCAGGGTATCGAGAAGTAACAGCGTTGTTACAAGTAGCATTAACTAATTTAGGTTTACTTCAGACTCAGTAATATTTTTCTTACAGCTGTGGGTATTGCAGCAGCTATCGCCTCATCTAAATCTAGCCAAATGGTATTAGATTGATTTATTTGATATTCATTTTTTGCGGTCATACGCACTAACTTAGGTTGAATGTGTAGTTTAAAATGCGTAAACATATGGGTAAGTGGTTCTAGTAGTTCTGAATTTTTTTTTTCAATTAAATACTTAATGCCATTACTTTCTTCTTCTGGAAAACTCCACAGCCCGCCCCAAATTCCAGAAGGAGGGCGCTTTTCTAACATGACATGATTCCCTTGCATCATCACTAGCATTGTTGTGTTTTTCTCAGGCAGTACTTTACGTGGTTTTGATGTGGGTAAGGTGTTTACGCACTTTGTTTTTAGTGCTTTACAACTGGTGTTGATTGGGCAAACAGTACATTTTGGTTTAGTGCGGGTGCAAATGCTACTTCCTAAATCCATTAAGCCTTGTATATAAGCAATGGCGTCAAGCTTAGGATTTTCATCTTCAGAAATTTTCCACATTATTTTTTCAATGTTAGCCTTTCCCGGCCAGCCTCCAATTAAAAAATGTCTGGCAAATACACGTTTAACATTGCCGTCTAATATAGGTTCATTTTTATTCAATGCAAATGTAGAAATAGCTGCAGCAGTTGAGCGACCAATACCTGGCAAGCTAACAATATCATCGAAATATTTAGGGAAATTTCCAGCATGTCTATCAACAACTTTTTGTGCAGCACTATGAAGGTTTCTTGCACGAGAGTAATAGCCTAAACCGCTCCAGTATTGTAAAACTTCTTCTTGAGTTGCATTAGCTAATGTCGCAATATCAGGAAAACGCAGCATGAATTTAGAATAATAATTAATCACTGCAGTCACCTGCGTTTGTTGCAACATTATTTCAGACACCCAAATGGCATATGGGTCTGTAGTGTTTTGCCAAGGTAAGTCATGGCGGCCATGTTGCTTTTGCCATGTAATAATTTTATCTGAAAAGTTAACCATATTTAGAAGACTTGGTTGGGAGGCTATCTAAAGTTGGTGCTGGAGAAAGCAATTTAAAACTTAAGTATATTTTTAAGTTTTTCTTTAGCATGGTCTTCCACGGATGCTGACTCTTCTTTAGGTGCCGTTTCGGTTCTAGCTGCATCATCACTAGTTTCTTCAGATCCAGTTGATTTTTTCTTACCCAAGAGACCCTCAAGCGCATCGACTTCATTACCACCACTAATGAGTTCTTTAATAGCTATGCCTTCCCCCCCACCTACTTTATCCAACAGTTTTGATTGCGCTAAACCTGTTGCTAAAGCTGAGTAATCCATACCGTATTTTGGCTTATCAAATGTACCACTGATTTTAATAGGGATTGCAATACCACTGAGCTGGTTTAAATCTTCACCGCCTTGACCTTTTAGTGATTTAACAATGGTTGGTTTGGCAATATAATTAATGGTTTCATTCGCGATATCAATGTCACCTCTGCTGTTACCTTTGGCTAAACGTAAAATCGGTGCTTTCATCGCTAAATCTTCATTATGAGCAACGCCATTTTTGATGTCAAAAGTGGCCGTTAACTCACTGAAGTCTGTTTTTTTATCAGCATCGGCATCAATAGTGTCTTTTGATTTGAGTATATTTACTTTGTTTTTAAGATCACGAACATTACCTGCAATATCAATGCCTTTAATAGCACCATCTGCTAAGTTAAGAGCTGCCTTACCAGCAAGAGCTTTTTTAAGTGAGCTTATTTTGTTGCCTTGCATGGTGATATCTACATTGACACTACCAGTGCCAGATAACATGTCATTATTAATAGTGTCAGACAATAGAGGGCCAATAGAGATACTATTCATATTCTGTTTGAACGCAATATTAGGTGTTGAGCGAGTATCCACTTTTAACAAGCCATTCATGCTGCCATTGTATAAATTTGCTGAAAACGGTGACAGCGTCGCCACACCTCCATCGGCTTTTAAATCAATACGTACTTTTGAAGCTTTCGTTTTCCCATAATTAAGTTTTCCTATGCGTATTGAGCCATTAGCATTGAGTGCTTTGAGTGCGCTGAAATCTAAAATGGCATCCTCAGAAGATTTTTTAGCTCCTGACTCAGCCACTTTATTAGTCTCTTTACTTATGTATTTATCTAGGTTGAGCTGATCAATGTCTAAATCAAAGCGATAGACAGGCTTAGAAAACTCACTAACACTAAAAGCACCTTTAATTTGACTATCATCCACTTTGACGTTGAGTCCGTTTAATGAAAGTTTCTGACCATTGGCTTTTACACCAACATTTAATCCAGAAACACGGTAGTTATCATAAACAATACTGCCAATATTCAGCTTGCCATCAATCGTCATATTGTTAAGCACTGATATGTCTGCAGGTTTGCTATTGGTAGTTTTGCTTTGTGTTGCTGCCACTTGATTAGATTGGCCTAATAATTTATTCAAGTCGATTTTGTCGGAATTTAAGTTAAATTTAATGTTTTGTTTTTTAAAGCCAGAAACAGTTATATCGCCTTTAAGCTTCGTATCATCAAGAGCCAAGCTAAATATAGTGCTAGCAAATTCTTTTTTGATGTCAGTATTTGCGCTTAAGTTGAATGACCCACTGACTTTTCCATCAGGTAAGCTTGGGCCTTTAATCTCCAAGTTGCCGACTAACTTGGGGATATCAAATACTAAGTTTTCTATATTAGCGCTAAATGGCGATGAGAATTCAGCTTTTACCGTACGTTTGCCTTCTTTTATAAAGATATCGCCAGTGATCCCTGAGCTTTGAATTGCCTTGGGTGAGCCTTGCATATCTGCAAGATTCATATTCACTTTGGTTTCACCGGTCACTTTGTTTTGCAATAAGCTTATGGTGACTTTATTACTGCTGACTTTATCTTGTTGAATGTTAATTGACGGGGCGTTTAATTCTATAGTTTGATTAACACCATTAAAATCACCCGAGGCAATGATTCTTAAGCCATCAATTAAAAATGCCAAGTCATTTATTTTTGCATCAAAATCACCACTAGCTTTAACGTCAACATCTTTACCATCAAACATGTTGCCTGTTACGTGGCCATCTAATCCTTTAACTTTAAAATGTTTTCTTTCTGGATCAAATAAAAAGTTACCCTTAAGCTCTGTTCTAGCAGTGAGTGCAGGTTGATTTGAGGTAATAGTAAAACTTGTGTCTAGGTCTACTGGTTCTGCCAACGCAACATGACCAGATACCATATTAAACTCCTCTATATGGTATTTTGCGTCATTGGTTTCGTCTCGGTAAGAAATTTCTGAATTGGTAATATTAATGCCCTGTACGTTAAACTTAATGGTTTCCGACTCAGACTCGTTTTGACTAACTAAGTTATCATAATTATTTGAACCGTCTTTATATTTAACAATATTGGCCTTTGCGCCATCTACATAAATAGTGTCAACAACCAACTCTTTTTTGAGCAAAGGCATGACAGCTAACGCGACTTTAACACTATTGACCGAAGCAAATGCTTTGTCTGATTGATGTTCAGAAATAGCCACCTTACCTAAGTCCGCCCCAATTTTTGGCCAGAAAGCCAACTTGATATCACCATCAATACTTAGTGTGCGATCATTTTTCTCTTTGACTAAATCAATAATTTTTTGTTTATAGTCGTTAGGGTTGAAAGTAAGTGCAAAATAGGCTGCGAGTGCGAGTGATAAAACCACTACGCCAGCAATAGTAAAAATTGCATATTTAAATAGTTTTTTCATTTTGAATCTCGCATTTAAGGATAAATATATTTTACACCTTAATAAAATATCAAGGCTGGGCTGAGGACGTTACATTCGGTAAATTTTCTTAATTTTGCAGCATTATTTACCAATAATATAAAAGCACTAAAGTGCCAAATACAATACGATACCAAGCAAAAACGGTGAAGTCATGATTTGCTACATATCGAATTAACACTCTAATCACAAGTAATGCAGCAAAAAATGCGGTGACCAACCCAATCACAAAGATGAAAACATCATGTATTGCCAGTATGTCTTTGTTTTTGAGTAAATCATAAGCAGTAGCTGCAAACATAACTGGCACCGCTAAAAAGAATGAAAACTCAGTTGCAGCAGTCCGCGACAAGCCAAATAACATGCCGCCAATAATGGTTGAGCCAGCACGCGATGCACCGGGAATTAATGCGATAGATTGAGCAAAGCCAATTTTTAGTGCGTGTTTCCAATTTATGTCGTCTACAGATGTAATTAGAACTTTAGGTAATTTTTTTTCAGCAAATAAAATAACAAAGCCACCGACAATTAAAGCGATAGCAACAGATTTTGGGTTAAATAATAGCGCTTTGATTTGATGATGAAAAGCGAGACCAATAATAGCTAGTGGTAAAAAAGCAATGAATAAATTGATGACAAGCTGGCGAGATTTGCTTTCGTTTAAATGGGTAGTTACGTGTAAAAACTTAGTGTGATACTCCCACACCACTGCCAGAATAGCGCCAAGTTGGATAATAATCTCAAAAACATCGCGCTTTTCTTTAGTTAAGAAGTTAAGTAAATCACCAGTAATGATTAAGTGACCTGTACTGCTTATCGGTAGAAATTCAGTAGCACCTTCTACAATGCCCATGATGACAGTTTTAAGTATTAAAATAATATCCATAATTTAAATTTTCAGGTTTATATTGCCTAATTTATACAAGCAATAAAAAAGGCGCAAGCTGCGCCTTCTTCATTCATTTACTAAATTTATTTTAGCATACCTAAAACAGATGAGAGTAATTCACCAGAATTATCATTTACCTCACCATCGGGTGTCATTTTATTAACCACATCAGGTAAGTATTGGGCTAGTTGACCACTTAGCATATCTGGACTAATGCCAAAGTTTCCTGCCATTTCAGAAATTGCACCGGCACCTAAGGTCTTTGTAATTTGGCTAGATGAAACAGATTCGTTATCACCATTACCAACCCAAGACGCTGCAAGATCAGCCAAGCCACCGTCTTCAAATTTACTTAAGATGCCTTCTAGGCCACCGTTTTGATTAAACATTTCCATTGCGATTTCTGACATACTGCCTTTGTCACCCATCATTTTTCCTAATACAGCACCTGCTAGACCATCTAATAAACCCATTTTTATTCCTTAATTAAATTTTAAATTTAAGACTTTTTTCTTAAAGCCTACCCTAAAATTTTTCTGAATCACCTAGATAACGCCACTCGCCTAGTGGGATACTTCCCAACGAAACGCTTCCAATACGGACTCTTTTTAAACCAACCACTTTTAAGCCAACTAATTCACACATACGGCGAATTTGTCTTTTTTTGCCTTCGCGTAACACAAAACGTAATTGGTCTTCGTTTTGCCATGACACTTTTGCGGGTTTTAGTTTAACGCCGTCTAAGGTTAAGCCATAGTTAAGTTTTGTTAAATCGGTATCGCTTAATTCGCCATTTACACGGACTAGATATTCTTTTTCTACAGATGAGTTCTCACCAATTAAATGCCGTGCAATTCGACCATCTTGTGTAAGTACTAACAAACCTGTTGAGTCAATATCTAAACGACCTGCTGGTGCAAGACCATGCAAAAATTTACGTTGAAATATTTGTTGTTTACCATCGTCTTGCCATTGATTATCTGGGTGTACTAATGCAATCGCTGGTTGATAACCATCTTCAGCTTGTCCACTTACATAACCTATTGGTTTATGTAAGAGAAAAGTGGCATTTTCTGCTTGGTGTTCTTTTGCATAGCCGCTAATAATAATCTCTACGTCTTCTTCTACACGTGTGCCAAGAACATCCATAATCTCACCATTGACTTTAACCCAGCCATTTACAATCCAATCATCAGCTTCTCGACGAGAGCATAGCCCTCGTTGAGCCATTAATTTTGATAAGCGAGATTTTGGGTTAGCTTCCGTATTTTGTTTTTTGAGGGCCTGTTTATGAATGCGATCTTTATCAAACTCGCTAGCTACAAAGCCATCCTTTGCTTTACCGCCACGGCGCGGTGGGTTGCGATACTCACCTTCCCTATCAATAGTTTTCCGTCTATTGGTGCGAAGCTCACTCGATGATCTTGCTTCACTAGGTTGATTATTTGTGTCTTCTTTAGGTGAGTATTCACTTCGTAAAATCGGTTTTTGTTGCACTGTTGCTATAAGCTCTTCTTCTTGTGGGCTTACCATTTTAATTTCTTCTTGCGTCTGGTTGTCTTCGTTAACTTTTCTCGCTGCATCTTGATGCAGTTTTTCATCGGTTTGGCGCTGTTTAGCTGCCAAACTCCTATCTCTTCTACTCGTTTCTGAACGTCGCACAGGTTTTCTTGTGGTTGTTACGGGTTTTTTATTTATTTTCAGTGTCGTCAAAATTAATTTCCTAAGCGTTAGGTATTTTAACAGACTAAACCTAATTAATTTTTCTTAAGATATGAACCTAGGCTTAATCCATTAATTTTGCAGGAGTGAATACATTACAGTTTATATGACAGCAGTTTCTAAAGTTACAATGTCACTTAAACCAAAAAATAGCTAAGCCATTTTTGGTTTCTATCGATAACGTTTTATTTTCTGTTCCAGCAAAAAAACCGCAATGTTAAATTGCGGTTTTTTTGTCATTACCTAATTTTAATAGGTAAGCTTTGATTTACTAACTTGGTTTACTTATCATCATCACGCATTTTACTAAACCAGTGCTCCATTTGTTTACCTGCAGCTTCACGACCACCTAAACCAAAAGCTAATGCAACAGCAACAGCAATTGAGCCTAGTGTTAGACCAAATGCCATATTCACAATGTCATCAGCAATACCCATAGCGCGTAAGCCCATCGCAACCACTAAACCGATAATTGCAATACGAGCAATATTTGCTAAGCCAGATGATTTTTTGCCGCTAGCACTATCAATTGCATTGTAAGCAAGATTCGCTAACCAAAAGCCGACCATTAAGATGACAGAGCCTAATAATACGTCACCACCAAATTGAATAAACATACCAATAATGTCACTTGCTTGTGAAAATCCTAATCGATTCGCCGCTTCAACTGTAGCAAATAACATTGCAAAGAATATAATCACTTTGCCTACTAAGTCGGATACGGTTGATTTTTTACTAAATGTATCAGCAAATCCAAGTTTAGCTGGCACGCTATTAAAACCAATACCGCTCAGCAGGTTAACCACCAATACTGAAATAAATTTTGCAACATAATAAGTAATAGTTAATATCACCGCTGCAGCTAAAATATTTGGTACAGCTTCAAACATTAGCGCTAACATATCACTTGCAGGTTGAGAAATTGCATCCATTTGCAATGCATCTAATGCAGCAATTAAGGTTGGAATAAATACAAAAATAAACACCAACATGCCAAGCACGTTAGAGAGTTTAATCGCATTTTCATCTTCAACACCAACTGCTTTAGTGATTTTATCTAATCCGCTTGTCGCTAAAATATTAGTGACAATGCCGCGTAATATTTTAGCAACAACCCAACCGACTAATGCTATTACCCCACCAGCAAATATATTAGGAATCATGGCTAAAAATTTATCTACCATACCTTGAACGGGTGCTAATAAACCATTGAGTTCAAATGTTGAAAGTAGTGCAGGTAAAAACATGAGAATAATAATCCAAAATAGCATGTTACCCACGTTATTACTCATTGGTTGCATATCTGCTTTAGTACTGAGCTTTTCATCTAATTTGGTTGCTGCAAGCGCTTTTGTTGCCATCACTCTAACTAAGCTTGCAATGCCCCATGCAATACCGAGCAAGATTACACCGGCAAAGATGCGTGGTAAATACTCAAAAATTTGAGATACCATTAAGTTAAAGGGTTGTGATACCGCTTGTAAATTCAGACTACTGAAAACACCTATAATTGTAATCAATAATATAAGTACAAAGGCACCAAATGAAATGCCTGCGGCTAAATCTACTTCTTGGCCAGTGCTTTCTGAAATGCGTTTATTAATGCCTACAATATTTAAAAAGTGATTGAGCCCAGCTCGCACGAGTACAGCGATTAGCCAGCCTGCAATTAGCACTGCAAGTGCGCCAAATATTCCTGGTAAATGTTGACCTAGCTGTGTTTGCAAGCTATTAAAAAGCGCTGAAAAATCCATCGTGTTCCCCTTGAGTTTTATGGAATAATATTAATTAGTTTACAACTAAATTAATATAATACAAGTGACTGCTGTTATTTATGCACTGAATAATAGTTTTTTACATTGTTTTTTATGTTGAAGCAGGATGGGTTAATGCTGAGTATTTGGATGAATTAAATTGTTTAAGAATGACTTAAGGACTGCTCCCCAAGTTATTCTTAGCTTTTATAGTAACGGTGTGTTCTTAGTTAAGTTCTCCAAGGATGCTTAGGTATTTCACATTTACCACATCTAGTTGCACCAGCAACGGCTACAAGGTGGTCATTCTCAACAGTGTCGCCACTAACACCTACTGCGCCAATTAAAATGCCGTCTTTATCTACAATCGGCACACCACCTGGAAAAGTAATTAAGCCATCGTTAGAATGTTCAATACCGTAAAGTGGAGAGCCAGGTACTGAAAGTTTACCAATTTCCCCTGATGGCATTGCAAAGTAACATGCTGTTTTAGCTTTTTTAATCGCAATATCACTACTGCCAACCCAAGCGTCATCCATACGAGCAAAAGCTTTAATATTGCCACCGGAGTCTAAAACTACGATACACATTTTTACGTCAATTTCTCGTGATTTTTTAACTGCGCTATTAATAATTTGTTGTGCTTCTTCAAATGAAACGTGCATAAATTCTCCGTGATGATTAATATTTGGTGTGCTTGGTAAGGCGAATTGAAATTATTTTGTTATTAGGTCAATTATAATTAGATTATAACAGTATATTTAAGCTGTAATTAGGAAGTAATTTAAGATGTTAATTGTAACTGAGTCTTTAATTTTTGTTTTTTTGTATTGATATAAATAGCAGGAATACCGATGATCGTAGTTCCTGCTTTAATATCTTTAGTTACTACTACGTTTGTGCCTAGGGTCCCAGAATTGGATCGGCTTTTATCTATTGAAATTAGGTGCTGTCCAATTAATTGGTTTTGTTTATAAATTTAAAGTGCTAAAAATGACATACGTTTATATTATGTTAATTTTGTTGTTTATTTTTATAATATTCACAATAAAAATATTTCCCTCATTTCTATAAACTGTAGTATTTGAAATGCAGTAAATTAAATTCTTTAGATATTTAGAATAAAAAATGGTATAAGTATAGTGAATCGTTATTAAAATACACCTTAGGCTAATTTATGGTACTTATTGCAGTTTATTACGTTGTAGCAATTGTTGTGCTGTCACTGCATTTTACTGGGCATTTAGAACGTTGGAATATGGAGTGGTTAGTTTTTGTAATGGCCTTAACGGTTTTCCCTGCAGTCCTTTATCTGTAATTGGCTATTTGAGAAATAGTTTAGCTAGGCGGGTTTGTTTTTTTAATCCAATATTTACCATCCTAGGTGCTAAACCATTCAACCATGCAAAAAAGTGTTGTGGTTGCCCAATAAACACTTCTTGTTTTTTTTTCTGTAATGCCCCAACAATAATATTTGCCACGCTTTCAGCCGAGTCCATTTGTTGGCCTGCTTTTTCAAGCATGGCAACCGTATTGTTGTCATTCATAGGCGTTGCTATGGCTCTCGGTGCAATATAAGTTACACCAATATTGGTATCTACCAACTCACGACGTAGAGCCTGAGAAAATCCATGTACGGCATATTTGCTAGCGCAATACGTTGCATAATGTGGAAATCCCAGTGAGCCAAAAATAGAGCCTATAAATAAAAAGTGACCTTGATTTTTTTTAAGATAACTCGGTAATAAGTTGCGCGACATTTGAATTAACATTGTCACGTTGGTATTGATAATTTCTGCAATACGACCCTCATCCTGATTTTGTAATTCAATAAAATCTAAAACACCCGCATTATTGATAAGTAAATCAATATCACCCATAGCTTGTTTTGCTTGCTCAAGCACTGCTTGGGACGCCCCTGGTTTACTCAAGTCCATGACAATAGAATGCACTTTGCCACCTTGGGTCTCTAGTGTTGTTTTTAGTGCGTTAAGTTTATTGTTGTTGCGCCCGACTAAACAGAGTATTCCACCTTGATTTGATAATGCAATTGCTAATGCTTGGCCTAATCCACCGGTCGCACCAGTCAGCAAAATACGTGTTTGATTTAGCTTCATCATCTTTCCTAATTAATTCATGGTCCGAGCTTCAATTTCTCTGAAAATATCGCCATATAGTTGGTAAAATACTTTGGCACAATGAATCAGTTGCTGTTGGTCATTTTTATCTGTAATTTTATTGACAATTTCAGCATAAAATTCTGTGTGGCCAACATCTAATGCGCCATGTGAACTTAAATAAGTAAAGCATGGCGCAGGTAAATTAAGGCTTTCACCAATTGTTTGCGCTGCTTGTGAAGCTACCGCAGTACTTGTGCCCTCTAGCACTAGGACCATCCCAAAAAAACCAATAGGATTAACACGATGAATCATGTCATAAGCATAGGCAATCATTAATTCAGTTGCTGCACTAGGTTGTGCACATCGCACAGCGTCCTTATCGTAGCCACATGCTTCAATATCGTTAAGCACCCATTCTTGGTGTCCTAACTCTTCATCAATATACTCTGCAGTAGCGGTGCGCAACCACTCATATTGTTCACTTAATCTTGCACCACAAGCCATTAGTAAAGGCACTGTATGTTTTACATGGTGATATGCTTGCATAAGAAACGCAATATAAGTTTCGAGAGAAATTTCCCCTGCCCCACCTTTTGTTATTAGCTTAGTGCCTAACAGTCTTTGTCTTTCACTTACTGTTGCTTCTAATATGTCTTCATAAAATGACATTATTTGTTCCTTATTTTGGTTTTTCTAAGTGTGTATGATGAGTCTTTTTCTTCTCAATGTGCTTCTGTATACACGCTACTGATCTCATCTTGGTATGTTTCCCAAATATTTTTTCTTTTAAGTCGGCCATTTGAGGTTAGCTGTTTATTTTTTACTGTAAAGGGCTTGTGAGACAGTAACCACTTACTTACACGCGCGTAGTCTGGTAATTGTTGGTTAATATTACTAATAGCTGAATCTATAATTTCAGTAGTTGTTTCAGGCCTTGCAACGATGAGTGCAGTATTCCAAGGCTTGGCCTCACCAAAGAGGCAAGACTGTAAAATGTCAGGTGTATTATTCAGCATCGCTTCTACCCATTCAGGTGATAAATTTCTACCAAAAGATGTAATAAACATATTTTTTTTGCGACCATTAATAAACCAAAATCCATTGTCATCACAATAACCAATATCACCAGTATGGTAATACCCATCATCAGTCAATTGAGATGCTTGGTGTGTGTATCCTAAAAAATTTGCTCCTTTTATTAACATCTCATTTTCAGTATTTAACTTAATTGCTAAGTGTGGCAGCGGCTTGCCAACAC
>CAZJUK010000001.1:0-69982 GCA_964549145.1 uncultured Methylophilaceae bacterium | reverse complement strand
GCCTAGGCCCAAGCCGCGCATTTTGGATAAGCCAATGACATCATTTGAAAAAATATTGACTAAAAAGTCCGTAAACAACAATCCACCCTTAGTGTCGCGTTTTCTTGCATTTAAATATTCATTTAGCATTAGTTCAGCACCCCATTCAATTAGGGGGCATGTTGCTAGTTTTTTTGCTAACGTTGCTGCATCTCGCAAACCAACATTGAACCCCTGCCCTGCCACTGGGTGCATTGTTTGTGCAGCATTTCCTATAACAGCTAAATGCATTGTAATTTTACTTTCAATATTCGCTTTCATCAACGGAAAACTCAACCGGTTCTCAACTTGCAGAAAGGCACCAACTCTATCCCCAAAATGTTGGTGTAAAGCCTGCAAGAAATCATTTTCTGAAAGTGATATCAAAGCATCTATTTTTTCTTTTTTACCCGTCCAAACTAAAGAAAAATCATGCTCACCATTCGGCAATAAAGCCATCGGTCCTGTTGTAGTAAAGCGCTCATAAGCAATATTCTCATGTGGCAACTCCGCGGTCACTTTAGTCACCAAAGCATCGTGACCATAAGCTTTTACATCACGTTTGATATCCACCAATGCTTCTAACGTTCGCCCACCATCGGCAATCACCGTCAGCCGGCTTGCGACTTTTTTTATTTTATTGCTTTGCATAACAGTGACAACAGTCTGACCACTTTGATTTTTATTTGTATCCATCTGGTTAATTGCACTAACAGAAGCTTCATTCTGCATCGTTACATATCTATTATTTTTAATCGCTGAATCTAGTGCTTTGGCAACTGCACCATAACTCACCACATAACCGAGCGCATCTAAACCATGTTCTTTTGCTTGTAATTTACTGCGGCCAATACCACCTTTTTGCGAAACATGAATGGTATTAATTGCGGTTGTATGTGGCAGAATTTTCTGCCAAACTCCAATCCGCTCAAAAATAAGGCGGCTGCCGTAAGACAAAGCCAGTGCCCGCGTATCATTATGTGCAGCACCAAGCGCTCTAATTTCAAACACTTGGGATGCAATTTTTTGTTTAGCTAATAACAATGATAGAGTTGCGCCGACGGGTCCACCACCAACAATTGAAACACTTTCTAGGCTCATAGTTAAGCTCGCACTTCAGACATGGCATGTTCAATCTCAGCCACTGTTTTTGGGGCATCTTTACTAAGTACTTCAAAGCCATCTTTAGTCACGGCAACATCGTCTTCAATACGAATGCCAATATTCCAAAAATGCTCAGGCACATTCTCAGCTGGGCGAATATAACAACCTGGCTCAACAGTAAATACGTTACCCGCTTGCAACATGCTCCATGTGCCTACATGATCTTTGTATTCACCTGCATCATGTACATCCAGACCCAACCAATGCCCTGTGCGATGCATATAAAACTGACGATAGCTGCCATTTCCGAGCACTTCATCTTTCGTTCCTTGGCACAAACCAAAATCAATAAAACCTTGTACTAAAACATTTAAGGCAGCTTCATGTGGCGCGCTCCAATGCTCGCGCGTGTTCACTTTACTCATAGCCGCAGCCTGCGCAGCCAGTACTAGCTCATACACATCTTTTTGCACAGCAGAAAACTGTCCATTTACTGGAAAAGTGCGGGTAATGTCAGAAGCATACCCTTCCAACTCACAACCTGCATCAATTAGCAACAAATCACCACTGTATAGCTCAGAATTATTGGCGTTGTAATGCAAAGTACAGGCATTCGCACCACCTGCGACAATGCTATTATAGGCAGCTGCTTGCGCACCTTTTCGGTAAAATTCATGCAAAAATTCCGCTTCAATTTCATTTTCCATCTTACCGGCTTTAGTTTTTTGCATTGCACGACAATGTGCCCCTGCGGCAATGCTGGCTGAACGTCTCATCACATCTAACTCATATGGCGTTTTAACTAAACGCATTACGTCAAGTAATTTTCGAATATCAGCCATTTCATCTGGCACACTAACGCCTGTCCGAGCTTGTTCACGTAAACCATTTAACCATGAGGTTACTCTGGCATCCCAAGTATTATCGGCGCCTAAGCTATAAAAAAGTTTAGGCTGATTACCTAATAGCTTAGGAAGTATTGTATCGATTTCGTTAAACGAATATGCCTCATCAAAACCAAATTCAGTTTTTGCTGCCTCAGCACCATAGCGAAAACCATCCCAAACTTCACGCTCCATGTCTTTGTCACGACAAAATAAAATGCTTCGTGGCTCAGTACCCGCAATTAACACCAACAAAGACTCAGGCTCTTTAAATCCCGTTAAATAATAAAAATAACTATCGAAACGATAAGGAAAGTGTGAATCACGGTTACGTACTACCTCAGGCGCAGTAGGAATGATGGCAATTCCCTCCCCCATTTTGGCGAGTACTTGTTCACGTCTGTTATTAAACTCTTGTAGTGGAAAACTCAAATTAAACCCTCAACATTAACCATTAATTTCTCAATGTATTTTAGCTTATTTGGTCCACGATTGCGCATTAGGTTCAAATAGCTTTGTAAGTAAGTGAGACTTAAAACAAACTCACTCATTGTTACATGTCTATTTAGGCGTTAGTTTTAATATTCTGGCCTAGTGTTTGAGTAGCAGGTATTGCTAAACCTGTCTTGTCAAATATTCGGCTTGGTTAATTCAGTTGATTGGCAGTCAAAGTTAAGAAAACTAGCTTTGCATTCGCAGCACTAACATCTTCAGTTCTGGCTAATATTATTAGGAAACTTTAACGTTTACTGGGTTAATTACCAATAATCTCGTTAATAACTGATTAATGCATCTAGCAGAGGGTAGTTAATCGTACCTAAACTTCTCAGTTCACCGTTAAAAACCTCCATCCTTAACTAACACTGCATTCAAGTCAGCAAGTCTTTGTGGAGTACCAATGTCATGCCATACACCTAAATGCTGCGAGCCTGTTATTAAGCCTTTCACTATGGCCGCTGATAGCAATGGCGCTAGTTTTACAGATTTTCCATGCTTGATGGTATTAAATAAATCTGGGTGATAAACACCAACGCCTGAAAAAGTAAGTTTATGCTGACCATCCATATTGAGTTTGCCATTGCTTAATGTAAAATCACCACGCGAATGTTGCTTAGGATTTTGCACCATAACCAGATGTGCTAAGTTTGGCGAAACTAATGCTAAGTTTGCAAAGTCAATATCAGCAAATACATCACCATTGATGACTAAAAATGGCGCTTTCCCTAGTAAAGGCATAGCGTTAGCGATACCGCCAGCTGTTTCCAATGCAATAGGCTCAGGGCTATATTGAATATGCACACCCCATGAACTACCATCCCCCAAAGCATGCTCTATTTGCTGGCCTAAATGTGCATGATTAATTACTATCTCTTTAAAGCCTGCTTGAGCTAAACGTTCTATATGCCAAACAATAAGCGGCTTACTACCAACTTTTAATAATGGTTTTGGCGTATGGTCGGTCAAAGGTCGCATGCGCGCTCCACGCCCTGCCGCTAAAATCATGGCAAACATTAGCTGCTTGCCTTTTCTAGATTTAACAAAAGTTTTAAAAATGGCCTTAATTCAACATAACGTTCACAAGTTATTTTTAAATAATCTATGACCAATGGCATATCTTTTAAATAATCTTTTTTGCCATCACGATGATAAAGTCGTGCAAAAATACCAAGAATTTTAATATGGCGTTGCACCCCCATCCATTCAAAATCACGATAAAACTCACCGAAATCCTCTCTCACTGGCAAGTCTGCGGCTTTAGCAAGTTGCCAATAACGCACAACCCAGTCCATCAATTGATCTTCTTCCCAGCTAATGTATGCGTCTTTAAGCAAAGAGACTATGTCATAAGTAATAGGGCCATAAACGGCATCTTGAAAATCTAGCACGCCTGGATTATTTTCTTTTGTAATCATTAGGTTACGTGTGTGATAATCCCGATGCACAAACACTTTTGGTTGCGCCAAGATGTTATGATTAAGTACAGTGAAAGTCTTTTCTAGCACCATTTGTTGTTGACTATTTAAAGTAATATCTAAATGTTTAGCAATATACCAGTCTGGTAGTAATTGCATTTCACGAGTTAATAGCTCCTCATCATAAGGTGGCAAAACACCAACGTGACTAGCCAACTGAATTTTAATAAGTGCCTTGTATGCATCAGCATAAAGCGAATTCGCGTGCTGGAAATTAGGCGCCGAGCGATCAAGTTGTGAAAGATAGGTATCGTCACCCAAATCAGTCAACAATAAAAAGCCCTTCTCAATATTCTCTGCAATCACTATTGGCACATTGAGCCCTGCGTCTAGCAGTTGCTTCGCCATATTAACGAAAGGCTTGCAATCTTCTTGTGGTGGTGGCGCGTCCATTGCGATCAGTGTTTTATCTGATAAATGCACTCGAAAATAGCGTCTAAAACTGGCATCGGCTGATGCCGTCGTCAAGGTGAATGGTTGATTCTCTAAAACTTCTACGAGCCATTGCTCTAATTGGAATTTTCTTTGCACAAAATCTCTTTTAAATTTTTTAATTCATTTTAATGTTGCTAACACTCAACCAAAAAGCTAACTTTTCATTGATTAAAAACCACTTTTATGCGATTTTATCATTGTTGGGTAAATCCTTGTATTTTTAGTACTTAGCATTAGAAACCATGATTTGAATTTAGCAAAAAAACCGATCGAAAAGATAGTTATTGCAACTTGCATACAAATTGTATTGTTATGCTTAAGCACTAACGTGTCTGCGGAAAGAATGTCCCTAGAACTAGGGCAAGTGCCTGAAACAATCAAACCTAAAGCAAAACCAGGCGCAATTGAAATTGAAGGCGAAAAACTTGATTTATATCTTGATAGAAAATTGCGCGCAACTGGTAACGTAGTAATTAGTAAAGACGATAAAAAAGTATATGGTGATACCATTGAATATGACGTGCTCAATGACGAATTAAAAGTAACAGGTAATGCACGAATTGACTTAGGTGGGCTTGAGCTCACTGGCCCTTCTCTAAAAATGCGTTTAACAGAAAACGTTGGGGAAATTAAAAATGCGAGTGTTAAGCTAAATCAAAAACCAAGAAGCGATGATGTTAAACCTTACAATGACCCAAAGGTTTATACGCAGTCCAAATTACTGAACACTCAAACCGTGTTGACAGATGACCCCAAGCTTTATCAAGACAATTATCGCGAAGCTCCGAAATCGATTGGGCAAAACATCCCTGATGCTAGTCCCAGCTCCTCCCGTGCTGATGCTAAAACAGTATTATTTGAAGGCGAAGATACAAAGCGCTTGATAAAAGCACGTTACACAACCTGTGAAGTAGACGTTGATGATTGGTATATTAAAGCGAGTGAAATAGAGCTAGACAATTACACACAGTCTGCTAAAGCTAAAAATGCCTATGTAGAATTTAAAGGCATTCCTTTTTTATATACACCTTGGATGAGCTTTTCATTTAATAATGAACGTAAATCTGGTTTATTGGCACCCACTATTGGATCCACTAGCCGAAGTGGGTTTGAAACGGCCATTCCTTACTACATCAATATTTCCCCTCATATGGATGCAACTGTGGGCGTACGCTACTTAAGTAAACGGGGGGCGCAATTACAAGGTGAATTTAGATACCTTGATGAAACATACTCCGGCATTAATAGCATCGAATATTTAAATAACGATAGTCAGAATGATGAACGACGTTATTATGCTAACTTCAGTCATAGCCAGAACTTAGGTAGTGGCTGGTCGGCTGGTTATAACTATGAAAAAGTCTCAGACGATCAGTACTTTTCTGATATGTCCACTCAAATCATTAGTACCAGTCGGGTTAACTTGCCGCAGCAAGCTCGTGTCGATTACACGAGTGACGTTTGGCGGTTCAATGGTTTATTACAACAATACCAAACTCTAGATGAAATCAATTTCCCTTACCAGCGCTTACCTCAGCTAACATTAACTGGCAATAAAGACTTAGATATTGTAACGACAAATTTATATAGCCAATGGTCGTATTTTGAATTAGCAGATGACGCACCTGAGGGCGCAACAGGTAGTCGCCTTACTTTATATCCAAGTATCAGCAAAACCTTTAGCCAGTCTTATGGTTTTGTGACGCCAAAATTTGGTGTGCACCACACCAATTACAGTTTGAACGATAATAACTATATCGTAAACGGCAATGCCATCAGCAACAATTCAGCCAATCGCACATTACCTATTTTCAGTGTAGATAGCGGGTTATATTTTGAGCGAGACGTAAATGTTGTAAAAAACAAATATACACAAACTTTAGAACCTCGGCTATTCTACGTTTATATACCAAGTAAAGAACAGGACTTACTACCTGTTTTTGATACTGGAGTTGCCGATTTGAACATGACTACTTTATTTACTGAAAACCAGTTCACCGGTAATGACAGAGTCAATAATGCCAACCAGGTCAGCTTAGCAGTAACTTCAAGAATGGTTGACAACGAAACAGGTGTTGAACGTTTTTCGGCTACCATTGGCCAGCGTTATTATTTTGATGACCAAGATATTGTATTACCTGATGGAATAGCATCTGAAGACAATTCCTCAGACATTATTGCTGGCATCACGGCCAGATTATCTAACCAATGGAATTTAGATGGTTTTTGGCAATATAATACTACTGATTCAGATGCTATTCGTGCCAATTTACTCGCGCGATATAATCCAGAACCAGGCAAACTAATCAATGCAGGTTATCGCTTTACTAGGGATAGCATTGAGCAGGTGAACCTCTCTGGACAGTGGCCGCTAGGTAGGGGTTGGTACGGTGTTGGTCGTTTTAATTATTCAACGCGTGATAACATACTTATTGAGAGTTTAGCTGGGCTTGAGTATGATGCAGGGTGTTGGCAAATGCGCAGCGTTTTCCAACGTGTAGAAACTGCAACGGCAGATGCTAACTATGGCTTTTTTATTCAACTAGAATTAGGTGGCTTAGCCTCTATTGGCTCAAACCCACTCAATTTATTAAGACGTGACATTCCTGGGTATCTAAGCACAAGTGAGATCCCAAACATTTATAGGCAACAGAATTACAATCAATGAAACCTTTTAAACTATCAATGGCTATTTTTAAATCATTACTCATTGCAAGCTTGTGCTTGTCAAATTTAACATTTAATACACTAGCGATTGCAGCCGATGATATTGTTAAAATAGATCGGATTATAGCAGTGGTTGATAAAAATATAATTACCGAGCAAGAGTTATTAAATAGAATTAATACAGTTTCAGCTCAAATAGAAAAAAAAGGCAAGACATTGCCATCACAAGCTGTGATGCAAAAACAAATTTTAGAACGTCTCATCGTTGATAGCTTGCAACTACAAATGGCGGCACAAACGGGCATTAAAGTAGATGACACACGTCTAAATAAAACCGTAGAACGCCTTGCTGAGCAAAACAAAATGAGTATGGAAGAGTTTAAAGAAGCCTTAGCTAATGATGGCATTCCTTATTTTAAGTTCCGAGAAGACTTACGAGATGAAATTACCATTTCTAGGCTGAAAGAAAGAGAAGTAATTAATCGTGTGGAAGTCAGTGATGGTGAGATTGATAATTACCTCACCACTCAAGCTAACGTAGATGATAAACAAGAAGAATTCGAGATATCTCACATTCTAATTCGCCTACCCGAAGACACAACACCAGAAGACATCGACGAAGCACGTGTCAAAATAGAAAATTTGTATAAAGAATTAGAAAATGGCCAAACGTTTGAGCAAGTTTCAGGCATTTTCTCTGACACACCAAATGCATTAGAAGGAGGCGGCATGGGCTGGAGAAAAGGTAGTCAGTTGCCAACTGTATTTTCAGAACAACTACAATCAATGAGTGTTGGCGAAGTGGCTAAACCAATTCGCAGCCCAAATGGTTTTCATATTCTTAAACTAACCAATGTGCGCAGTGGCAACTCACCGCTGATGGTCGAACAAACCAAAGTCCGCCATATCTTAATTAAGCTCAATGAAGGCATTTCTGAAAAAGAAGCCAAGCAAAAAATGGATGTCATTAAAGAACGCCTGGACAACGGTGCAAAATTTGAGGAAATGGCACAACAGTATTCAGAAGACGGCTCGGCAAATAGCGGTGGTGATTTAGGTTGGGTTAACCCTGGCGACACTGTGCCCCAGTTCGAATCAGTCATGAACGACTTGCCTATCGGTGAATTTAGTGCGCCAGTTACAACCCCTTTCGGCTGGCATATTATTCAAGTACTAGAGCGTCGAGAAAAGGATATGACAGAGGAAGCTGCTCGTTTCAAAGCACGTAAAGAAATTCGCAATCGCAAGGCTGAAGAAGCTTACCAAGACTGGATAGGCGAACTACGTGACCGCGCTTTTGTAGAGTTAAGGCTTGAAGATGACTATTAAGTCTTTTTAAAGTCAATTTCCACATTGATAGTACTTAATACATAACCCAATTGAAAATATTAAATCCACATTGAATCGCACTAAACCTTGCATTGCAATCACCTCTGGCGAACCGGCAGGGATTGGCCCTGACTTATGCTTAATGAATGTACAACACGCTAAAAATGAACATGGAATTGATGCCAATATCGTTATTATTGGCGATGCTGCGATGCTGTCCTCTCGCGCAAAATTACTAAACTTAGATGCTGATTTGCCAGCCTATGTACCAAATCAGAATAAACCATTTTCTGTATTACATATACCATGCCAACAAACTGCTATAGCTGGCAAGCTTAATCAAAAAAATGCTCATTATGTACTCAACACTCTGTCACGTGCTGTAGATGGTTGCTTAACCGGTGAGTTTGATGCAGTAGCCACCGCTCCTGTCCACAAAGGTGTGATTAATGACGCCAATATTAATTTTACAGGTCACACGGAATTTTTGGCTGATTACACTAATACAGCGCAAGTCGTCATGATGTTGGTTGGTGGCGGCTTACGCGTTGCGTTGGCCACAACACATTTACCATTAGCTGAAGTCTCTGCTGCTATTAATGTAACCACACTGGAAAATACGCTTCGTATTTTATGTGCTGATTTAAAGATAAAGTTTGGCATTAATAATCCCAAAATACTGGTAGCAGGTTTAAATCCTCATGCAGGTGAAGATGGTTACTTAGGCAGTGAAGAAATTGATATTATTAATCCAGTATTAGAAAAATTACGCAGAGAGGGCATGCGTTTAGTGGGTGCTTTACCAGCTGACACTTTGTTTACTAAACGCCATCTTGAACAAGCTGATTGCGCACTTGCTATGTATCATGACCAAGGCTTACCTGTGCTTAAATATGCTAGTTTCGGAGCTGGCGTTAATATCACATTAGGCTTGCCGATTATTCGCACATCGGTTGATCACGGCACGGCCTTAGATTTAGCAGGATCAGGTCAAATTGAAATCGGCAGTATGCAGGCTGCTATTAATTTAGCCATTGATTTAGCTGCTCGACAATCAACTACAACAATATGAAACATATCGCAAAAAAAAGATTTGGACAGAACTTTCTTACTGACCAGTCTATTATTCGCAGTTTAGTGCAAGCAATTAACCCGCAGGCCAATGAAACTATTATTGAAGTTGGGCCTGGCTTAGGCGCACTTACCAAACCATTGTTGGCCCAAATCAATAAGTTACATGTGATTGAAATTGACCGGGATATTATTACTTGGATGAAGGACGAGTATGCCAAACCTGTATATGCTGAAAAAACCTTAACTATTCATAATATAGATGCGCTTAAATTCGATTTTTCCACACTTGGTGAACAACTTCGTGTCACAGGTAATTTACCTTACAACATATCAACACCTATTTTGTTCCACTTGCTGGACAACTTACCTCAAATTAGAGACATGCACTTTATGTTGCAAAAAGAAGTAGTGGAACGCATGGTTGCCGTGCCTTCGACCTCGGCATATGGGCGACTCAGCGTGATGTTGCAATATCATTTACTGATGGAATATTTAATCACTGTGCCACCCGATGCATTTGAGCCGGCGCCTAAAGTTGAATCAGCATTCGTACGTTGCAATCCGCACTCGACACCACCTTTCATTGCACAAGATACCAAGCTATTTAGTAAGGTTGTATTAGCAGCCTTTTCACAACGTAGAAAAACCATTAGAAATACACTCAAATCATATTTAGATGACAAAGCATTTGAAACACTTGAGCTCAATTCGCAGTTACGAGCAGAAAATTTAAATGTAGAACAGTTTGTATGCATTTCAAACTTTATCAGTAAGCAGAATGGCTGATATAATTTAACGCAATTCTAAAACATCCTACAAAGAGGAACATCATGAGAATCATCTTATTGGGCGCGCCAGGGGCTGGCAAAGGCACACAGGCCAACTTTATCAAATCACACTTTAACATCCCGCAAATTTCTACCGGCGATATGCTACGTGCTGCTGTTAAAGCAGGCTCATCATTAGGCCTAGAAGCAAAAAGCTATATGGATAGTGGCGGCTTAGTGCCTGACGGTGTCATTATTGGTTTAGTAAGTGAGCGTATTAAAGAGGATGATTGCAAAAACGGATTCTTATTTGACGGTTTTCCACGGACGATTCCTCAAGCAGATGCGATGAAAAGTGCAGGTGTGATGATTGATTATGTCGTAGAAATTAATGTGCCCGACAATGCAATTATTGAACGCATGAGCGGACGCCGCAGCCATTCAGCGAGCGGACGCACTTATCATGTTAAATTTAATCCACCTAAAATTGCAGGCAAAGACGACGAAACAGGTGAGGGTTTGGTACAGCGAGAAGATGATAAAGAAGCGACGGTAAAGAAACGGCTTGAGGTATATCATGACCAGACAAAACCATTAGTAGAATATTATGAAAGTTGGGCTAATAGCGGTAAAGCTGGCGCACCAAAACATGTCAAAGTTAATGGGATAGGTGAAATGAGCAATATTCGCGATAGTATTTTTGTTGCCCTCAAATAGGATGTAGCGCATTTAAGATAAAGGATAAGTGTATGACTAAAACGAATCTAAATATGGATGAAAGTGGAATACACACCTTTCCAGTGATACGTAAAATCAAGTCTCGCGCTATTCTAAGTTGGCTCCGCGATGGCTTGCGTGACACCCGCCTCAGCGGACTTGCAAGCTTGTTTTACGGGCTCATTTTTGCTCTCGCGGGCATTCTAATACACACCGTTATTTTAAAAGCAGGCTGGCTACTGGCCGGCTTAACAACTGGCTTCCTCATACTTGGCCCTTTCCTATCTATGGGCTTATATGACCTCAGTAGGCGCATAGCACTTGGTGAGCAGCCAACGCTTACACCTAGCCTAACGTCATGGCGAAGCAATCTGACTAATGTAGGAATATTTGCTGGCGTGTTGGTCGTGGTCTTACTAATCTGGGCACGTGCCTCCATGGTAATTTTCGCGCTCTTTTTTCAAGGATCGTTACCGACATTTAGTGATATCGTTCTCAATGTCATCACATTTAAAGAGCCTATTTTTACGATCATTTATTTTGCTGTCGGTGGGCTTTTTGCAGGGTTTACTTTTGCTGTTAGCGTGATTGCCCTCCCATTAATGGCAGACCGAAATACTGATGCAATCACCGCTGCATTAGCGAGTCTTAAAGCAGTCTCTCGAAACCCTTTACCAATGTTAATTTGGGCCTTAAGTATCGTTACATTAGTGGCTATTGGTTTTACAACGTACTTTATCGGGCTAGTGATCACCATGCCAATTATTGGGCATGCCAGTTGGCATGCTTATCGTGATTTGGTTGAAAGAATTTAGATGTCTTCTTTTTATCTCACCGTTTTTCAACTGTTTTACAAAAGCACCAAAACGCTCAACTATAAGCCATACTAAAGGCACCCCCTTGAAGTATAATAACGCTTTAAATTTCAGCTTAATATCGCCATGCAGCAGCAATACCCATTTAAAACATTAGAAAAAAACATACAAACTTATTGGGATAAAAGCCAATCTTTTGCTGCTAAAGCGGATAGCAACAAACCTAAATATTACTGCCTTTCAATGTTCCCTTACCCAAGTGGCAAACTACACATGGGCCATGTACGTAATTATACGATTGGTGATGTATTAAGCCGCTATAACCACATGAAAGGCTTTAACGTATTGCAACCAATGGGTTGGGATGCGTTTGGCTTGCCTGCAGAAAATGCAGCTATACAAAATAACCTGCCGCCTGCAAAATGGACATTCGATAATATTGCGTATATGCGCAAGCAACTTAAATCACTTGGTTTTGCCATCGATTGGTCACGGGAACTCGCTACATGTCAGCCAGAATATTACAAATGGAATCAATGGTTATTCTTGCGTATGCTAGAAAAGGGTATTGCCTATAAAAAAACTCAAGTAGTAAACTGGGACCCAGTAGATCAAACAGTGTTGGCTAATGAGCAAGTCATTGAAGGTCGTGGCTGGCGTACCGGCGCACCTATTGAAAAACGCGAGATCCCAGGCTATTACTTAAATATTACTGATTATGCGCAACGTTTACTAGATGATTTAGACAAATTACCTGGCTGGCCTGAGCGTGTGAAAACCATGCAAGCTAATTGGATTGGTAAAAGCGTAGGTGTACGTTTTGCGTTTACTCATACTATTCAAGATAGCGAAGGAAAACTAATTGACGATGGCAAACTCTGGGTGTTTACTACCCGTGCTGACACCATTATGGGAGTGACTTTTTGCGCCGTTGCCGCAGAACACCCAATTGCCATACTAGCCGCAAAAAATAATAACAAGCTCACTGCCTTTATAAGTCAATGTAAAGCCAGCTCAGTCGCTGAGGCTGATATGGCATCTATGGAAAAACAGGGCTTAGATACAGGCTTAACTGTGACGCACCCTCTGTCTGGTGAAGCCATACCATTATGGGTAGGCAACTATGTACTCATGAGCTATGGTGAAGGTGCAGTAATGGGCGTGCCTGCACATGATGAACGAGACTTTGGGTTTGCCAAAAAATACAACCTACCTATAAAACAGGCGGTTACAGTCACTGAAAACCACTTTACAGATGAGTCTTGGCAAGAATGGTATGGGGATAAATCTAAAGCCCAATGCATTAATTCTGGTAAATATGATGGCCTTAACTACGCAAAAGCGACCGATGCTATTGCCAAAGATTTGCAAACGAAAAACTTAGGTGACAAACAGATTAACTGGCGTTTACGCGATTGGGGCGTGTCACGGCAACGTTACTGGGGCTGCCCTATCCCCATTATTTACTGTGGTGACTGCGGTGATGTACCTGTACCTGAAGATCAACTACCAGTTAAACTACCTGAAGACTGTGTGCCTGATGGTTCAGGTAATCCATTAAATAAGTTAGAAAGCTTTATCAATTGTGATTGCCCACAATGTGGTAAACCATCCAAACGTGAAACTGACACTATGGACACATTTGTCGATTCTAGTTGGTATTATGCAAGATATGCTAGTGATTTTAGTGATGATGCTATGGTGGATGAACAAACCAATCACTGGATGTCAGTAGATCAATATATCGGTGGCATTGAACATGCTATTTTGCACTTGCTGTACTCACGTTTTTGGAGCAAAGTAATGTGTGATTTAGGCTTAGTTAACTATGACGAACCTTTTGCTAAGTTATTAACCCAAGGTATGGTGTTAAATCATATTTTCTCACGCCGTACGGGTAAAGGTGGCATTAAGTATTTCGCACCAGAAGAAGTAGAATTAATCCATGATGATCACGGAAAGTTAACTGGTGCAAAAGCGATTAAAGACGGGCAAGCTGTCGATTTCCAAGGCATGGGCACCATGTCTAAATCAAAAAGAAATGGTGTTGATCCACAATCTTTAATAGAAGCATACGGTGCTGATACAGCACGTTTCTTTATGATGTTTGCTGCCCCACCAGAGCAAACCTTGGAATGGTCAGATAGCGGCGTTGAGGGCTCGCATCGCTTTTTAAAAAGAGTGTGGAATTATGGCTATTTACTTGGTTCTGAAACAATAGTTCAAATACCAAAAAAACTAAGCAGTAAGCTAGCTGCAACAAGACGCGAAATCCACGTGGAGCTTAAACAGGCAAGCTATGATTTAGAACGGCAGCAATTTAATACCGTTGCTTCAGGCGCCATGAAAATGTTAAATGCCTTAGAAAAATTACCAAAAGAAGCCGCTGAACATTGGCAAGCTGTCGCGCATGAAGGCTTTTCTATTTTACTACGCTTGCTATCTCCTATTTCGCCTCACATTACGCATGAACTATGGAGGACGCTAGGCTATGGTGACGACATGCTTAACGCCACTTGGCCAGAAGCATCAGAAGATGCATTGGTACAAGATGAAATTAAACTTATTATTCAAGTAAATGGTAAATTACGTGGTGAAATACAAGTGTCTCAAAGCACCAGCAAAGACGATATAGAAAAAATGGCGCTTAAGCAGCCTTCTGTAATGAAATTCTTGGTAGATGGCGCGAGTGTGCGTAAAATAATTGTTGTTCCCAACAAACTCGTGAACATCGTCATTAAGTAAGAAAACTGTGAAATAAACAGCCATTTAAATTAGACTGTTCAATTGCATAGAGAGCGTAAGTTTTGAAATCAATATTTTCGAATGGTTTAGTATTCTTCATCATTGCTTGCCTAACAGCCTGCGGATTTCACTTGCGTGGCAAAACTGACATACCATTTGATAGTATTTATATACTAGGGAATACATTAGTTGTTTCAAAAGAACTCAATCAAACTTTGAATTTGAACGAGGTAGTCATCCTAGAATCAGCCGAAAATGCAGAGTTGCAACTTGATTTACTCGGCGAAGAAAATGAAAAACGTATTCTTTCCATCGGCGGTGAAGGTACTGTGAATGAGTTTGAGCTTTATTATCGGGTACATTACCGCTCTAAACTCCCTGGTGATGAGGTATGGAGTCAAGTTGTCACGGTTGAAGCAAGACGTGACTTTACGTTTGACGAAGCCAATAGGCTTGCTAAACAATCAGAAGAAAGACAGCTCAATAAAAATATGCAAACTGATGTTGTTAGAAATATTGTACGTAGACTTTCAGCACTTAAAAGACAATCGCAGAAATAAATGGAACTCGCGCAATCTCAGCTTAAGCAGCATCTAAGAAAATCATTAGCGTCTTTGTACCTGCTCATCGGTGATGAGCCCTTAGCGCAAACAGAGTCTTTAGATTTAATTCGGCAAACAGCGCGTCAATCTGGAGCAGATGAACGTAGTAGCTTTATTGTAGAGCGTAGTTTTAATTGGCAATCTGTTCAGAAATTTGGGCAAGCACTTTCACTGTTTTCTTCTCAACGTTTATTAGAAATCCATATACCCACTGGGAAACCAGGCACTGAAGGTGGCAAAATACTAAAAGAATTGGCTAAAAACCATATTCCAGATACCACTATGATCATCATATTACCTGCCCTTAGTTATGAAGCTAAGAAAAGTGTTTGGTTTAATGCATTGCAAAATACAGCCGTCACTATTGAGCTTAATGAAGTGGCAGCATCGCAGCTACCTCAGTGGATCGCAAGTCGACTAGCTCTACAGAATCAGAAGACTGATCAAGCTTCACTTAACTTTATGTCGCACCAAGTTGAAGGTAATTTATTAGCCGCACATCAAGAAATTCAAAAACTGGGGTTATTATTACCAGAAGGTGAATTGAGCGCAGAAGATATCAGTAATGCAGTGCTAAATGTCTCACGTTATGATGCATTTCAACTCGGTGAAGCAGTATTAGCTGGCGATGCAGAACGTACTTCACGCATTCTGCAAGGTCTAAAAGATGAAGGCGAGCAAGCAGTGGCGGTGATAAATCCCTTGATCTGGATTTTACGCCCGCTTGTGCGAATTAAGCATGCACAAAAACGAGGGCAAAACATCAATCAAGCAATGACCGCAGCACGTATTTTTGGTGATAGACAAAACCTAGCAAGAAAAGCCGTATCACGCTTAAGTTTGCGTCAGGTAGAAGCCGCCTTACAAAAGCTTTGTGATATTGATAGAATTGGTAAAGGCGTGATGTTAGGTGATGCGTGGCTAGAGTTATCTAGACTTTGTTTCGGCTTAGCTAAAATCCGTACTAGATAACGTGAATGCAAAGAAACTTTTAAAAGAAAATTAATCATGCAAAATATTAAAGAATATATGCAGCAATTGGGTGAGAATTCTCGTAATGCTTCAAGACTCATTGCGAGTTCAGATAGTAGTGCAAAAAACCAAGCGCTTAATTATATCGCTGAGGCGATATTACGTGAAAAAAATAGCTTACTTGAAGCGAATGCCGAGGACTTAACCGCAGCTCAAAAAAATGGCCTAGAAAGCGCATTATTAGACCGCCTAACACTCACTGCAGAAACCGTAGACAGCATGGCAGAAGGTCTATTACAAATTGCTGGTTTAGCGGACCCTATTGGTCAAATGAATAATTTAAAATACATGCCAAGTGGCATTCAGGTCGGCCAAATGCGCGTACCTTTAGGCGTCATTGGTATTATTTATGAAGCGCGTCCTAACGTTACAGCTGATGCTGCTGGCTTATGCATCAAGTCTGGCAATGCCGCCATTTTACGTGGTGGTTCAGAAGCGATTCATTGCAACCAAGCGTTAGCAAAACTGGTGCATGAAGGCTTGGAAAAAGCTGGATTACCAAAAGAAGTGGTGCAAGTAGTTGAAACCACTGACCGCGCAGCAGTTGGGGAGCTCATCACCATGAAAGATTATGTGGATGTGATTGTGCCACGCGGCGGCAAAGGCTTAATTGAGCGAATTTCTAACGATGCACGCATTCCTGTTATTAAACATTTAGATGGTAACTGCCATGTATATGTAGATAGTGATGCTGATATTGAAAAAGCACTTAACATTGTAGAAAATAGTAAAACGCAGCGCTTAGGTACCTGTAATACAGCTGAGTCTTTACTTATTCATCGTACTATTGCAAAAGAGATGCTACCTAAAATTGCGGCAGTGCTGATCAATAATGGTATAGAAATTCGTGGCTGCACAGAAACATGTGCCATTGTTAAAAAAGCAAAAGTCGCCACTAATGAAGATCATTACACTGAGTATTTAGACGCTATTATTTCTTGCAAAGTGGTTGGTAGCTTGAATGATGCGATTGCGCATATTAACGAACATTCTTCACAGCACACAGAAAGCATTGTGACTGAAAGTTACACTAAATCACGTCAGTTCTTGCGCGATGTTGATTCAAGTAGTGTCATGGTCAACGCCTCTACCCGATTTGCAGATGGCTTTGAGTATGGATTAGGTGCAGAGATTGGCATCTCAACTGATAAACTACATGCTCGTGGCCCTGTTGGTTTAGAAGGCCTTACTTCGCTTAAGTATGTCGTTTTAGGCGACGGTCACATTCGCACTTAAATCGTGCTACAAAATTTTAACTTCATCAATTAAAACTCTATAAATTAAAACCATGCGACTAGTCGGCATACTTGGCGGTACATTTAACCCGATTCATTTCGGTCACTTACGCATGGCCCAAGAACTAGCTGCCGCGTTAGCGATGGATGAAGTCAAGTTTATCCCTTCAGCTAAGCCTCCACATAAAGATAGTGTTGCAGCATCGGCAGAACACCGCGCTGCCATGGTGCAAGCTGCTATCGCAGATAACGCTCAGTTCACGCTAGACACACTAGAACTAAAACGTAATGGTGCTTCTTATACGATCGACACCCTTATTTCACTGCGAGAATCTTTAGATAAAGGCACAGCACTGTGTTTAATGATGGGTAGCGATGTCTTTATAAATCTCAACACTTGGCACCGTTGGCAAGAGCTATTGGCTTATGCTCATATCGTATTTATACAAAGGCCGCAGACACAAGTACAGGAAAAACTGCCCAACGAGCTAAGGGAACTGTTACGCGACCATTACACAGAGCGGCAGGCAGACTTAAAAGCTGAAAAGTCTGGCTTTATCATCATGCAAAAAGTTACTGCGCAAGATATTAGTGCAACGCATATTAGGGGCCTGTTGCAGCATAAAGAATCAGCGCGGTATTTAGTGCCAGATGCAGTTGTTGAATATATCCATCAGCATCA
The DNA here is from genome assembly GCA_964549145.1 of uncultured Methylophilaceae bacterium. Taxonomy (GTDB): domain Bacteria; phylum Pseudomonadota; class Gammaproteobacteria; order Burkholderiales; family Methylophilaceae. Next base: position 51,903 of record CAZJUK010000001.1, on the reverse strand, counting down.
GCTGTACCCTTCCAAATAAACCTAAAGTCGCTTGCCTAAGCTTTCATTAGGGTAATTAAAATTCCAGTTAGTAGCTAATAAGTTTTAAAATAAATTTAGCATTCAGCTTAGCGCCTATTCATATGTTTTAGTTTTGTTAGACCTAAAAAAGTTAATGGGAAATATGTATTTACCTGCTAATCTATCATTTAAGCAAGACGGGCAAAGTCACTCTTTAATTTAAACGTTAAGTTTTCAATCAACCCACTTAGATTTAAACATTGGCACTAGTTGCAGTTGTTTAGTAATCGTTTCTATATTAGCTTCCCGTAACTGCATCCCTGGGTCAATATAATTTCCCACCCAACCATGCAATACTAAACCTCGTGCTTTAATGGCTTCTACCGTTAGCAAACTGTGGTTAATACAACCTAGTTTCATGCCGACGACTAACACGACTGGGATATTTAATACTAGTGCTAAATCAGCCAAACTCTCTTGTCTGTTAAGTGGCACTAAAAAACCACCTGCACCTTCAACTATGACCACATCTGCCATCGTCGTTAATTCATCATAAGCTTGTTTTATTTTAGCAATTTGAATTTCCAAACCCGCTTGTTCAGCCGCTAAGTGCGGTGCGATATATTCATTAAAACAGTATGGATTAATCAGTTCTTTAGGCGCTTGTATATTACTAGCTGCAGTTAGCTTTTGCACGTCTTCATTAAGCCATTCGCCATCTATCAATTCGCAGCCTGCTGCAACAGGCTTCATGCCAATGACTTTTAGGCCTTCTGCGACAAACTGCTTTATTAACTGGCAGGCGACATGGGTTTTACCAACATCGGTATCTGTTCCTGTAATGAAGTACGCTGCTGTCATGGCTGATTAAAAATAGTTTTATTTAGCTTCTAAGTTTAAAACTAATCGGTGACACACCATCACCTAAGTCTTGCCCAGATTTAGCCTCTGGTGTCCACGCATGTCCATAAACCACTTCAAATGTGGCAGGTAGCTTGCCATCATCAGTACGGAATTGTTCGTATTGCTCAGCCAAGTTTTTTAAAAAGCCTTTGCCTGCCAAGCCTCGCCCACGACCATAAGTGGCATTATTGGCGCCGATCGATTTCAAATCCACCATAACACCCCTAACATCATCATAAGTCAGTGTGTAATGCTCAACATCGAGCACAGGTGCATTGAACCCTACTCTAGTCAGAGCATCGCCAATGTCGTGAATATCGATAAAGCGACTGACATGCGTTTGGTTATAAGCTTGGTTATCCGCTTGATCATTAGCTTTTTCGTTATTGCTAGCAGTCCGGAGTTCTTTTAAGGTATCTGGGCCAAAGGTACTAAACATAAAGAGGCTGTTCGGTTTTAATGCTCGATTGATTTCAGCAAAGCTTTTATCTAAATCATTACACCATTGCAACGCCAAATTAGACCAAACAACATCTATATTGTCTTCCGCTACAGGTAGGTTTTCAATATCAGCACAAATTAATTTTTTATTACCTAAAGCTTTTTTTAGGAATGACTGCTTCTCATATGTTTTTTCTAACATGGAAAAAGCACAATCTAGTGAAAAGACTTGGGCAGATTTAAAGCGTTTTTGTAATAGAAAGCTACCATAGCCTGTACCACATCCAAGATCTAATATTTTTTTCGGTGCGACTGTAATCAAATCTAAGCGGTTGAGCATTTCATCACGCACTAACTTTTGCAGTACTGCGGCTGCGTCATAAGTATTAGCTGCCCGATTAAACGATGCACGCACCCTTTTCTTATCAATTAAATACTCATCTATGCTTTCCATAACTATTTAGTTAAATCAGGTTCTAAGAACTGATCTAATGCTTCTATGAACTGCTCGCTATGTGATAAAAACGGCGCATGTGCTGCACCTGACATGACTCTTAAAAAGCCTTTTGGCAATTGTTGCATCATCCAATGCGCAGCTTGCACTGGCGCCAATGTATCTCGGTCGCCATGAATCAACAATGTGGGTTTACGAATAGCATCAACTTCATGCCGTAAATCTGTTTTTAATAACAGCTCAAGCGTATTTTCTAATGTTGCCTGGCTAGGTGCAGGTTTAGTCGCCAATGTTTCGCGTAACAATTTAATCGATTGTCGCGCATCTTTCGCTTTCATACATTGCAAGGTTAAAAATTGCAAGATGGTTTGCTTGTAGTCTAAGTTAATTCTTTCTGCGAAATCTTTAAAATCCTGTCCATCTATTGCTGAATGCCAGTCAGCTTGGCGAACAAAACAAGGAGTTGAACCCACTAATATTAAACGTCTAATTCTATCTGACTGATTAATGGCAATACGCTGTGCGACCAAGCCGCCTAATGACCAGCCTAAAATATCACTTACACCAGGGATAACTTCTGCGACTTCTTCGGCAACACTATGTATATGGCACGGTTCTATGGGCTTGCTATTACCCATACCAGGCAGATCAACCAGGTAAAGCATATATTGCGAAGAGAGTTTTTTAACTAATGGTTGCCACACGCCACTATGCATACCCCAACCATGTAACATGACTAACGGTTTTCCTTGCCCTACTATTTCCACATGCACCGTCATGTTAATTCACCTTCAAGTTCATAGGCCAACTCATTAATGGCTGCCGCTAATTGCAAAACATCTGATTCTGAATGCGCTGCAGATAATGAGATGCGCAGTCTTGCTGTGTTTTTTGGCACTGTTGGTGGTCGTATTGCTGGCACTAAAATACCGAGCATTTGCAAACGCTCGCTTAATTGCAATGCAGTATAATTACTACCAACTAACAAAGGCTGTACAGCAGTTTGTGATGGCATGAGTTGCCATTTTTTTAGATCTAAGTTGTTTTTAAGTATCGTGATTAAATGCTGTAAGTGTGATCTTAAATCGTCACCTTTTTCAATTAAATTAACAGCCTCAGCCAATGTGGCTGAAAGCGCTGGTGGTGCCGGTGTGCTATACACATAGCTTTTGGCTGTCTGTATTAAGTAATCAATAATAATGCGCTCACCAGCGACAAATGCACCTGCTACACCGGCAGCCTTGCCTAGTGTTGCCATCATAATAATGCGTGGTGATTTCAGTTGACAATGATTTAGCGACCCTTGGCCATGCTCACCCAACACACCAAAGCCATGAGCATCATCAACATACAAATACGCATCATATTGTTCACATAATGCTAAGTATTCTTTCAATGGCGCCATATCACCATCCATACTAAACACTGCGTCGACCGCAATCAATTTACGTTTAGCTTTACTTGATTTAAGCAAACGCTCTAAAGCGTCTAGATCATTATGTTGAAAACGGTGAAATGCTGCTAAGGAGTAATAACTACCATCATTTAAACAGGCGTGATTAAGCTTATCAGCAAAAATAGCATCCTTACGACCAACAAGTGCGCCAAGCACACCAATATTTGCCATATACCCTGCTGAAAATAGTAAGGCGGCTGGCATATCTACAAATGCCGCAAGCTGCTTCTCTAACCCATCATGATACCGGTGGTGACCTGTGATGAGGTTAGAAGCACCACTACCAACACCTGCCTCACCGGCAGCGGCTTGCATGGTTGCTATTAATTTGGGATGATTAGCAAATCCTAAATAATCATTACTACAAAATGATAAATATTGCTGATCATTGGTAACAATATATTCAGCTTGCGGAGAATCTAATAATCTCCGTTGTCGTAACAATCCATTGGACTCTCGCTGGCCTAACTCTTGTTGTAATTCTGCTAGCATTTAAAGTGGGTGAATACCGAGCTTGTCGAATAGTTTTTTGTCTACTTCTGCTTCAGGATTACCTGTTGTTAATAGTTTTTCACCATAGAAAATACTGTTTGCACCAGCAATAAAGCATAAAGCCTGTATGCCTTCATTCATACTCTGACGGCCAGCAGAAAGACGCACGAAGCTTGTGGGCATAGCAATTCTAGCAGCTGCAATCGTGCGCACAAACTCAAAGGCATCAAGTTCTTCAGTCCCGTGCAGCGGCGTACCTTCAACCTGCGTTAACAAGTTTATTGGCACACTTTCTGGTGGTCGTGACAAATTAGCTAACTGTGCAATTAAACCTGCCCGTTGTTTTCGTGTTTCACCCATACCCACAATACCCCCACTACATACATTGATATCAGCATCTCGCACACGATCTAATGTGTCTAAGCGATCTTGATAAGTACGTGTAGTAATCACATCACCGTAATTTTCAGGTGCAGTATCTAAATTATGATTGTAATAATCTAAGCCAGCATCTTTTAATTGCTCGGCCATACCCTCTTTAAGCATACCTAGTGTTGCACAAGTTTCTAAACCCATTGCTTTGACTTCAGCCACCATTTTAAGCACAGGCTCCAAATCTCTTTGTTTCGGCGAACGCCAAGCAGCACCCATGCAAAAACGGCTAGCGCCGCTCTCTTTTGCAGTTTTTGCTGCAGCTAGCACCTCTGCAATCGGCATCATTGGCTCATTTTCAACTTCGGTATGGTAACGTGCTGCCTGAGGACAATAACCACAATCCTCACTGCAACCACCTGTTTTAATTGATAAAAGAGTGCTTATCTGAACAGCATTAGGGTCAAAATTTTCTCTATGCACTGTTTGTGCTCTATTGATTAAATCACTAAAAGGCAAGTTAAATAAGGCTACTAGCTCACTGACTTTCCAGCGCTTAACAGCGGTTTCATCGCAACTAGTCTTGTTCGCTTTTAAACTATCGGTGTTTATCACATTTTGTGATAAATTTTCTTCATTATTTTCTAACATGCCCAGCCTTTCAGTTTATATTTTGATGATAATAATCAATAAACTATAGACTGTAAAGTAATAATAAAAACATCATTAACAACTGGTTAAAAATTAATCAAAAGTTAAGTTGGCCATAATTAGTAAATCAAAACTTTAGACAAGATTGTGTGTTTTGTGGTTACATGGCAGAAAATAAGATTAGCATTTGTTAGGCCTGCTTAAAAGGGCTCCTATATTTACTAGCTAATCAGTGTTCGCAATGTGGATTAATGTCGAACAATACTTTGATGTGGGCAATGCATTAGTCAACCACCACACTTCGATATAATACTGGCATTATTTACTTATGATTTTCCAATAAATGCTGTTATGCAACATTAAAAATATAACCAGCAACTGTAGATAAGTTATTTGTTCGGCAAGTTGCTGGGGGGGGAAGCGCCCACTAATAGCTTTGAGGTCATTATACCTATGCCAACGCACCCTAACCCATTAAAAGAGCGTGGATTTAGTCAAGCTTTAAAAATTGCAAAAAAATACGATTTTTATATCATAAAAGTATTCGGCGTTACGAACTTACATTTCCCCAAGCAAGTTTAATATTTAAATAGCGTGTTAAAAGTATTAGCGAGGTTTTAAAAAGTAGGGGCTATCGCCAAAGTAATATTGAGAATAAACACACTGCCATTATTGATGATGTGATGTCCGCAGGCGCTAGTTTAAATGAACTTACAAAGACACTAAGAAATCAGGAGCAAAGCATGTAAAATGTTGGGTATTTTCTAGAACCTTATCACTTTAAACTATGTTTCACATCGTCTTATTTGAACCTGAAATTCCACCTAACACAGGTAATATTATTCGTTTATGTGCCAACAGTGGCGCGCAATTACATTTGGTTGAGCCGCTTGGTTTTAAGCTGGAAGATAAGCAACTTAGACGTGCAGGGCTAGATTATCATGAATTTTCAACTTTAATAGTGTATAAGGATTGGGCAGCGTGTAAAACTGCACTAGCAGACAAGCGCATGTTTGCAATCACCACTAAAGGCAGCACCCGCCATAGCAATATTCAATACCAAGCAGAAGATGTGTTTGTTTTTGGCCCAGAAACCCGTGGGCTACCAGATGAAGTTCGAAATGAGTTTCCAGCCGAAAATAGAGTTCGTTTGCCTATGTTGCCAGAAAGCAGGAGTTTGAATCTATCGAACTCCGCAGCCGTATTGCTTTACGAAGCTTGGCGACAAATTGATTTTGAAGGCGGCAGTTAGCTAAGCAATCTTAATGGTCAAAATCACAACCTTTAAGTTAGTCAAAATAAATTGAATTCATACGCAGTACAAAATATACGATATGTGAAAATAAATTCTAGAGCTTTTAGAGTGAAAAATAGTTAAGACAAAGTTATACTTTTAAACAGCTTCAGGTTTTTGTTCGCGATTTAGTAGATCCATCACGGCTTCTTTTGCAGACTTGCCATGACTTAAGACTTGATTAACCTCAAAAGTGATTGGCATATCCACATCAATTTGATTTGCGCGTCGCATCACTTCTCTCGTTGTACTAACACCTTCGGCTACGTGACCCAAGCCTTGTAAAACATCTTCTAGAGACCTACCGCTGGCTAGCTGTATACCAACCTCTCTATTTCTAGAGTATTGGCCAGTGCACGTTAGAATTAAATCTCCAGCGCCTGCTAAGCCCATAAAAGTTTCAGGTTTAGCGCCCAGCGCAATGCCAAATCGCGTAATTTCTGCAAGCCCACGCGTAATCATTGCAGCACGCGCATTATTCCCAAAACCCATACCATCTGAAATACCTGCGGCTATAGCCATAACATTTTTCACAGCCCCGCCAACCGATACACCAATCACATCAGTACTATCGTAAACACGTAATGACCCGCTGTGAATCAAACTAGCTGCGTGTAATGCAAATTCACCATCATTCGCGGCTAATGTCACTGCTGTAGGCAAGCCACGCACCAACTCAGCCGCAAAGCTTGGACCTGATAACGCGCCCCATCTCTGGTTTGCACCAAGCTCTTCAATCGCAACCTCATAGGGCAGCTTAGCTGTTTCAGGCTCTAAACCTTTATGCGCCCATATAATATCTTGTGTTGACCCTAGCTTTTTAAGTGCTTTTAAAATAGTCCTAAAACCAGCAGTAGGTACGATTGAAAGTATCAAATCAGCGCCATCAACTGCAACTGCTAAATTCTCTTCAAGGATTAAATTATCATTGAATTTAAAATCACCTAGATAGAGTGGGTTTGACCGCGCCTTTCGCATGCCTGAAACATGGCCTGCATTTCGCCCCCAAAGCGTAACATGATGCTGATTACTTACATGCATAGCAACTGCAGTACCCCAAGCACCGGCGCCTAGCACTGCAATTTTTTTCAACGAACACCCCAAACTTGAGTGCTTTGAATATACCCAGAAACGCCATCGTGATGCTTTACTCTAATCCAGCCATTATTTATCGCTGGCGACAGCAACTCCAGTACTACATCTTTTTCAACTGATGCAACCAATGCAGAACTATTGTTTGGCAATGCTTTTAACTCTGCCTCAACTAAAAGTAATACGGTACGTTTTGTACTCAAGTCTTTGCTTTGCAACCAACTTAAACCGCCTTGTTGATCACGTACTTTTAACCAACCACCCAAATCCACAATGATTTCCACAGGGTTACCTTGATTGAGGATATAAACTTTCCTTGCTTCGACAGATGGCGCATCTAAAGTGACTGCTTTGATAGGCACAATTGAACGAAACTCAATAGCGTGTGAAAGTTGAGAAAAACACAAACCCAAGCATAGCAAGACTGCACTTGGGTTTGATAAAGTCTTAAGTATTTGCAACATATCGCAATAATAACAAATAATTAGTTAGGCTCGCCTGAAGCTTCAGCTTGCTTCTGCTGTTGATATAGCGCTTCAAAATTAATTGGATTAAGTAGCACTGGCATAAAGCCTGCGCGCGTCACCATGTCTGAAATAGCTTCTCTTGCATATGGGAACAAAATATTAGGACATGTAATGGCGAGAATAACTTCAAGATTCTCTTCTGGGATGTTACGTACACCAAAGATACCTGCCTGTACGACTTCAACCAAAAATGCTGTATTTTCATCAATTTTAGCAGTGACGGTCACTTTAATTGCAACATCAAACACACCATCGTCTAATTTCTTAGCATTATTAGCTAGCTCAACGTTCACTTGTGGCGCCGTGCGCTCTGTGAAGATTTGTGGTGCATTAGGCACCTCAATTGAAGCATCTTTAATGTATAGTTTTTCTATTGCAAAGCCAGCTTGCTGTGCCTCTTCTGGTGCTGATGGGGACGCTGCCTCTGCTGAAGCAGCTTTTTTATCTTGAGCCATTTTTTTTCCTAATCTCTCTTATTTAAATTGTTGGGGTAATAATGTATTGTTATTAGTCATGTCTAAACGATTGAAATGCTTAGCAAGCGATTTATTTGGAACAACATTTTAACGTGATATCAACAATTAATCATCTAATTCAAACTTTTTATGAATGAACCCCTAGCCACCAGATGCTAATAGTGAATCAAGCTCACCCTTAACGTCCAAAGCATGTAGATCATCAAAGCCACCAACGTACCGTTCGTTAATATAAATTTGTGGCACAGTGCGTCGGCCAGTTCTTTCCATCATTTCGGCACGCAACTCTGGGTGCAAATCAACATGGATTTTATTAATCTCAGAAACACCTTTACTTACAAGTAGACGTTCTGCATTCATACAAAACGGGCAGGTGGCACTGGTATACATTACAATATTTTTAGTCACACTGTTCTCCATATTTAACTTTTGACCAAAGGCATTTTTGCAGCTACCCAGTTATCCAAACCACCTTGTAGATTACTTAATTGACTAAACTCCAGCCCTCGTAAAATACTACAAGCACTTTTAGCGCGCATACCGCGCTGGCAATGCACTAAGACTGGTTTTTCTTTAAATTTTTCAATTTCTTTAATACGTGTTGCTAATTCGGCCAATGGCACATGCCTAGCACCTTGGATATGTCCATTAGAAAACTCGGCTTCATCACGCACATCTAACACTAGCACCTTACCCCGGTTCATAAGTAACACAGCCTCAGATGGTGACAAATTAACTACACCACTTGCATTGCCATTGAGTAACGGCCATAGCAAAGCAAGGCCTGATCCTAGTAGCAAACCAATATAAATCGCGTTTTCGCTTATAAATTCCAAAATATTCCTTTTTTATTTATTACTAATAGATGTAGCCATTTGATAAATATTCAATAGCTGTAAAGGTTGGTTTTTGTTGTTTTATATGTTTTTTGAATGCCCAACCATTATAATGTAACTACTTCAATCAATAAAAGTTTTTAACATGTCAGTAACGCCTGTAGTTTTATTAATTCTAGATGGATTTGGAAATCGAGAAGAATCCAAAGATAATGCCATTGCTTTAGCAAACACACCAAACCTAGACTGGTTTAAGCGAAATTTTGCCTATACGCATATCAATGCTTCAGAGCATTATGTTGGATTGCCTGATGGTCAAATGGGCAACTCAGAAGTTGGTCATCTTAATATTGGCGCTGGCCGTGTCGTTTTTCAAGATTTCGAACGTATTAACAACAGCGTTTCAACAGGTGAATTTTTTAAAGACCCAACGCTTATTAAAACGCTTCAAACGCTCAAAGCAAACAACAAAGCCTTGCATATACTGGGACTGTTATCAGATGGTGGCGTACATAGTCATCAAGAACATATTTATGCCATGCTAGAAATGGCTGCGCAACAAGGCTTAAGTAAAATCTATATACATGCGTTTTTAGATGGTCGTGATACGCCACCGATTAGTGCAGCACCTTACCTTACTGGGTTGGAAGATAAAATTAAAGCACTTAATATAGGTAAAATTGCCAGCATTAGTGGTCGCTTTTACGGTATGGATAGGGATAATCGCTGGGACCGTGTTGCGCCAGCTTACAAAATGATTGTAGATGGTATAGGCATGTTTACCGAACCAACAACGAGCGAAGGGCTTCATAGCGCTTATAAACGCAAGGAAAATGATGAGTTTGTTCAGTGTACAGCCATACGCAAGCCAGACGAAGCACCCTTATTATTAGAAGATGGTGATACAATTTTTTTCATGAATTTCCGTAGTGATCGCGCACGACAATTAACGGACGCGCTGCTAAATGATAATTTTTCTGGATTTAAACGTGACCGTGTGCCAGCACTTTCCAATTATTTAACACTCACTCAATATGATAAAAATCAGAAAAAAGCGACCCCTGTATTTGCGCCTTTTAGTGTAGAAAACACCTTTGGTGAGTATTTAGAAAGCTTAGAATTAACACAACTACGTATTGCAGAGACTGAGAAGTATCCGCATGTGACATTCTTTTTTAATGGTGGGGAAGAAACAGTGTTCAAAGGGGAAGACCGTATTTTAGTCCCTTCACCTGATGTTGCGACTTATGATTTAAAACCAGAAATGAGCGCATTTGAAGTGACAAAAAACTTAGTTGAAGCCATTAGTGCAAAAAAATATGATGCAATTATTTGTAATTATGCGAACTGTGACATGGTTGGCCATTCCGGCGTCTTAGACGCAGCTATTATAGCGGTGGAAACATTGGACACATGCGTAGAAAAAGTGGTCGAAGCGGCGCAAAAAGCAGGTGCAGAAGTGATTATTACGGCTGATCATGGCAATGCTGAACTGATGCAAGACTACAAACATAATCAACCACATACACAACACACGACCAACCTAGTGCCGATGATTTATATTGGCCGTAAAGCAGTGTTATCAGACAAGGGTGCGCTATCCGACCTTGCACCAACTCTATTACATTTGATGGGGTTACCACAACCAAGTGAAATGACAGGTCGTAATTTAGTTAAGTTTACTGACTAAATTTCTTTAATGCGCAAATTATCACATCTTTTTTTAATACTGTTTTTTATTAGCATTGGGCTGCATTCAGGCTTAAGCAATGCGGAGAAAAAAGTCGATAACGCAAAAAAAGATTTAAGTGGCATTAAAGCAAAAATAAAAGCGATAAAAAAAGAGTTACATAGTAAAGAAACTAAACATAATGATGTGACAGATGCCTTGAAGGCATCTGAAACGGCCATTAGTGTTGCCAATAAAAAACTACGTAATATCAAAGAGAAAGAAAAAGAAAAGAAAAGCAAACTCACAGAACTTAAAAAAGAATCAGTATCAGTAAAAGGGAAAATAGAAATACAGCAAAAGCAATTAAGTAAACTACTATATCAACGATATGCGCTAGGCAATCAGAGTTATACACAATTACTATTACAAAACAAAAGTCCTAATCAGATTTCCCGAGATTTAAAGTACCAATCTTATATTGCTACAGCACACACTATACTCATTAGTGATATGCAAAAAAACTTAAATCAAATAAAATCTATAAACCTTAAAACCACAAGCGCATTAAAAGAAGTAAGCAATTTAGCGCTCAAACAAGAAGCTGAACAAAAAAAATTAGCCAAACAAAAACAAGAAAAAGCATCTGTGCTTAAAAAGCTATCTAAGCAAATTACCAAACAACGTGGTCAGATTAAAAAATTAAAGCGTGATGAAAAGCAACTTTCTAGTTTAGTAAAAAAACTAGCTGAACTAAGTAAACAAAGAAAAAGAAGACCACCCAAGAAAAACACTAAAAAGAATCCTAAAATCGTCGCCAAAAATAATACAACGCCTGATAACAGCTTTGCTGGCGTGCGTTTTTCTTCATTAAAGGGAAAACTCAAATTGCCTGTCCGTGGGGAGTTAATGAATCGCTTTGGAAAAGCGCGACTGGATAGTGGCATTCCTTGGAAAGGTTTGTTTATTCGTGCCAAAGAAGGTGAGAATGTAAAGTCTGTTGCAAGTGGCCGTATAGTCTTTGCTGAGTGGATGCGAGGTTTTGGTAACTTAATTATTGTTGATCACGGCAGTAGCTACATGAGCTTATACGGCAATAATCAATCAATATTAAAAGATGTAGGACAAGAAGTTAAAGGTGGCGACACTATTGCAACAGTTGGCAATACAGGAGGCAACCCAAGCAATGGCTTGTATTATGAATTAAGGCGAAAAAGCATTCCATTTGACCCACTCAAATGGAGCACTATTCGGTAGAACTTTAGAGTTCAGTGTAATCATACCTAGCTCATGAAAAATAAAAACACCTCATAAAAAAAGCGCACTATAAAGTGCACTTTTTTGACTTGCTAACTAGAAACTAGGTTTTATAGTATTACGGTCTAGTTTCACCAGGAACTAATTCATCATCAGCTGGCACATAACCACCTGGCTCATTAGTCACTGACTCAGCCATGTCTGATGTTGCATCAGCCATGTCTGATGCAGCTTCTTCAACTGCTTCTGCTGCATCTGAAGCTGTACCTGCCATATCATTCATTGTCTCTTCGGCAGCTGGCATACCATCCTCAGCTTGCTGACCACAACCAACCATAATAAAACCAGCCAATAAAGCTGGAACTAGGAATTTCAATTTATTTGTCATTTTTTATCCTCTCCATAAACTAAACAAGAATTTAGTACCTTAACCATAGCAAAACTAACGTTACTTGACAACGATAAGCATAGCTATACCGTTAAATAAACATTAAAGTTTGTAAAATGTTGTTATTTTTTTGATATTCTGTCGCAATTAGTCGCCCTATCGCGTGAGCATCTACTTCATATTGACTGCATTCATAGCCCTTTCGACATGACCACAGGTATTTCAAATAACTCATGTGTGCATAAATTGTGAAACGTGCATAAGCTCATGACCAAGCAACTCGATACCATGCACGATATTTGACTGATAATAATTTTTACGAAAATAAATGCGGCGCCCCAGCACCACAGTGCACATTTTTTTACTCAGCCAAAAAGGAACACGGCCATTAATAACGCGTGCTTGCTCTATAACAGTATGTGCAAAATATGGCTGATATATTTCTTTTTCTTTTGAAGTGAGTATACGCTCATGAACAACCATAGCAGAAAAGTTATTCGCCGATCAAATGCATAATAATCTGACGCGAGGCTGACATATGCCTATGTTCAAACAAAAACAAACCCTGCCATTGACCGAGCGCTACTTTTCCGTCCATTACTGGGATAGCTAAGCTAGTCTGGGTTAATGCAGTACGCACATGCGCAGGCATATCATCAGGGCCTTCTGCCGTATGAATAAAAAGTGAATCACCATCCGGTACCAATCGATTAAAAAAAGACTGCAAATCTACCAGCACATCACTGTCATAATTTTCGTTAATTAATAAACTGGCAGAAGTATGTTGAATATACAGCGTCAGCAAGCCTGTACTCAGACCTTGGTCATTAGCCCAGCTAATGACTTGCGGCGTAATGTCGTACAACTTACGACTTTGCGTATTAACTTCAATAGTTTGAGTAAATTGCTGCATAAACGTGTATTGCCTGTTAAGAATTGAATGTTAATAGTTTAGATCTAATCTTAATAGACAGGTAGATACTCTCAAATAAATATTCATTAAAAATGAGTATTGCTGACTTACCAACCAAAACGTGACCCTGGGTGATAACGATAGCCAAAAGGATGACCACTATATAAACCAAACCTAGAATACCAAAATGGATTATAAAAGCGATCGCGTGAAAACAAACGCTCATGCCTTAGCTGTCGAAGCGCATTTTCCTTTTCTTTTGCTACTTTATTCATTTGCTCAGCAATGGCATTCTGGTTTGCCAGCTCATTAGCTTGTTGTATGTAATCAAGCACATTTACATCTACCCCTTGCTTGCTTAAATCCAAAACTTCTGCCGTATCTAAATCATAACGTGATTCACTCGTTTTAATCTTGTCGATAACTTCATCGACACTTTTCCCTTGCTTCGAATCAAAAATAATTTCTTCTAAGGTAAAGGTAGCTATTGGTGGCGGCAATAATTTCTCAAGTTCTTCTGGCGTTATACGCTTCACTTGACCTTGTTGGCTTTGATTCTTACCTGTACTAGCACAGCCACTTAGTAAAAATAATGTTATGAATACTGCCAATAATAAATTGAGTTTCATTGCAATCTCACTTTCTTAACAATGGGTGAAGCACGCGCGATACTTTCATCGAAATGATGACGCTTTAATTGATACAAACTGAGCACCTTTTTTACGTAAGCTTTAGTTTCCTTATACGGCGGGACACCTTTATATCTATCTACGGTACCTTCACCTGCATTATAGGCAGCGACTGCCAACACCACATCACCTCTAAAGTAAGACAATAACCAACGCAAATAGGTGACACCACCTTTAATATTTTGGCTAGCGTTATAAGCATTTTTTACATTGAAGCGCTCAGCCGTCACTGGAATTAACTGCATTAATCCATGTGCATTTTTGTTGGACATGGCGGACACTTTAAAATTCGATTCTGCAGCAATAATCGATAACACCAACTTCTTATCTACTTTATACCAATCAGCAATCGTATCAACCAAATTTACCACCCAGAGTTTATTCTCAGGTAGCTTAGCGATATATCGATCAATAGCAGGAGCACCATTATATTGACCATAGTACAAATCTAGCGCGCGCTTTGGCTTGACCGCAGACAATACGCACGGTGGCGTATCTATAGTTCGTATTTCAATAGTCTCAAGCATTTTTTGGCCTTCAAAATGTCCAAGTGTCGCTGCTAGACCAAACAAATTAGCAGCAAAATTTCGACTTTTTTCGACACCATTGCCAAAGGCATACAACATACCTAGCCGATACATAGCCTCTGCACTACCATAACGCGATGCTTCACAATATAAATCAGCTGCTTGCCAAGCTGTTTCTATATTATTCTGACCAGTATCTAACTGGCTAGCACGCACTAATAAATCTTTAACAAACGGTGGCTCGTTATCAAAAACCTCCATTTGTGTCTGAACCATGGCAAAGCTAGTCATGCTAAAAACAGCTAGACAAATACCAATAATATAACGCTGCCAGCTTGCCATACTTTCTTCTAGTTAATTACTACTTAGATTTTACTAAAAACCATTTTACCCGCCTTCATATCAATGGTAATAGTATCTTCTGCAATAAAGTTTCCTGCTAAAATTTCACGCGCTAATGGGTTTTCTATTTCACTTTGAATCGCACGTTTTAGGGGTCTTGCACCATACACAGGATCAAACCCAGCACTAGCAATTTCTGCTACTGCCGCCTCTGTGATCGTCAACTGCATCTCCATCGCATTTAAACGCTGTGATAAATATTCTAATTGAATATTGGCAATTTTTCGCACATTTTCCTCACCTAGCGAATGGAAAACGACAACCTCATCAATACGGTTGACGAATTCTGGCCTAAAGTGTGATTTAACTTCACCCATTACGGCTAGCTTGACTACTTGATAATCTTGATCAGACATACTTTGAATCATCTGACTACCGAGGTTGCTTGTCATAATAATCACTGTGTTTTTAAAATCTACCGTACGTCCTTGTCCATCAGTTAACCGCCCTTCGTCCAAAACTTGCAGCAGCACATTAAACACGTCAGGATGCGCTTTTTCTACTTCATCTAGCAAAATAACAGAGTAAGGCTTACGGCGAACAGCCTCAGTTAAAGTGCCACCTTCTTCATAACCAACATAGCCAGGAGGCGCACCAATCATGCGCGAGACAGAGTGCTTTTCCATAAACTCACTCATGTCGATACGAATCAAATGGTCTTCTGAATCAAACAAAAAGTTAGCTAAAGATTTACATAACTCTGTTTTACCGACACCTGTTGGGCCTAAAAATAAGAAACTACCATAGGGCCTATTGGGGTCACTTAAACCAGAGCGAGAGCGACGAATGGCATCAGACACTAATCGTACTGCTTCATCTTGCCCAACAACGCGTTCATGTAATTTATCTTCCATCGCTAATAGCTTATCGCGTTCACCTGTTAACATCTTATTGACAGGAATACCTGTTGCTCTGCTGAGGACTTCTGCAATCTCTTCCGCACCAACTTCTGTACGTAGCATTCTATATTTAACGTCAACCCGTTCATTTTCTGAGCTTGCGGCATGTTTTAATTGTGCTTCTAGTTCCGGAAGTTCACCATATTGCAACTCAGAGACTTTTTGCCATTCGCCTTTACGTGTCGCTTCTTCCATCTCAAACTTTATTTTTTCAATGGCTTCTTTAATATGCGCAGAACCTTGCACCTGAGCTTTTTCAGCTTTCCAAATTTCTTCTAAATCGGCGTATTCTTTTTCTAACTGGTTAATTTCTTCTTCAATGAGGCTAAAGCGTTTTTTACTACCTTCATCTTTTTCTCGACGTACTGCTTCACGTTCAATTTTTAATTGAATTAGCCGTCGTGCTAATTTATCCATCACTTCTGGTTTGGAGTCAATTTCCATCTTAATTCGGCTAGCTGCCTCATCAATCAAATCAATCGCTTTATCTGGTAAGAAACGATCAGTGATATAGCGATGCGATAACTCAGCCGCCGCTACAATTGCAGGGTCAGTAATTTCTACACCATGATGCAATTCATACTTTTCTTTTAATCCTCGCAAAATAGCTACCGTCGCCTCCACACTTGGCTCATCAACCAGTACTTTTTGGAATCGCCGCTCAAGCGCAGCATCTTTTTCAATATATTTACGATACTCATCTAAGGTAGTCGCACCAACGCAATGCAACTCACCTCGTGCTAATGCTGGTTTTAGCATATTACCTGCATCCATTGCACCTTCGCTTTTTCCAGCGCCTACCATGGTATGCATTTCATCAATAAAGACGATGGTTTGGCCTTCATCCTGCGCAATCTCTTTAAGCACTGCCTTTAAGCGCTCTTCAAATTCGCCACGGTATTTAGCACCTGCCAACAAAGCTGCCATATCGAGTGACAGTACTTTTTTATTACGTAAACTATCAGGCACTTCACCATTGACAATGCGCTGCGCTAATCCTTCAACAATGGCAGTTTTACCAACACCTGGCTCACCAATAAGTACTGGGTTATTTTTAGTACGGCGTAATAGCACTTGAATCGCTCGACGAATTTCATCATCACGCCCAATCACAGGGTCTAGCTTGCCCATGCTTGCACGTTCAGTTAAGTCTAATGTGTATTTTTTTAGCGCCTCACGCTGACCTTCCGCTTCTTGATTATCTACACTCTCATTACCACGAACTGCCATAATTGCCGCTTCAAGTGCATTTTTGACTAAGCCATTTTTCTTCAATAGCTTCCCTACCTCACCTTTGTTATCAGCCAATGCTAACAAAAACATCTCGCTGGCAATGTAAGTATCGTTACGTTTTTGGGCGAGTTTATCGGTGATATTAAGCAGGTTATTTAGATCACGAGAAATCGCAATTTCACCGCTAGCTTCTTGCGCTTTAGGTAGGTTTTCGATCGCATTATTTAATGCGAACTTAAGTGCGTTAACTTGTACGCCTGCTCGCATAAGCAGTGCCGAAGCACTACTGTCCTCCTGATTGAGTAAAGCTAATAATAAATGTTGAGGCTCTATGGTTGAATGATCGGCACCTAATGCAAGACTTTGTGCATCAGCCAGTGCTTGTTGAAATTTGGTTGTAAGTTTATCAAAACGCATGGCAACACCCCTTTATAAAAACAATTAAGTTATATATATAATGAGGTTGTTTTAAGAATATTCAATAGCCTTATCCAAGGCTAAAATGATTAGGATATTAATAACCCAGATTCTGCAGTTTTTAGCCAAGCGGTTTGTATTAGCTTTGCATCTAAGCTTGCGCGATGACGTTTTTGTGAGCTCAATTCTAACAACTTCTGCTTGGTATCATGCCATATCGCTTCTTAATTTGATGTCAATATTTTGCGTATATCTTCTAATTTATAATATAGCGAGACATTTGCGCTATCAAACAAACAACTCAATCACGTGTAATCATCGCAGTAGATAGTATTGCCTAAAAAAAAATTCGTTCAGCTGATTGGAAATACTTAGCGCATTTCTACCAAACTCTAGCAGGTCTTGACAAGCAATATTATGCAATACTGCCGCATTGTCATCCCAATGTTACCATTCTTTTTCTGGCTTAATCAGTGAGCACCAAGCATCACCCTCATCTTTTACATAGCCAATTTCAATTGGGTAACTGCCAGAGCCAAAACCAGAGGCTTCAATATCAATAATAATCGGTGGGATATGTATAATTATTTTGATTTAACGATAATGAATATATACGGCATATTTTTAAAAATATGAGGTAAAACGTGTCATATACTCTGCGTTAGGCAACATTATTTTGATATTTCTATAACTTTCAATCCTTCTAACTCAGAATTAACTGTCAAGTACACTGTATTTTTATGCGAATTTAGTTCTGGGTAATCTAATTTACCACTTTTGCTTACAATTAATTGAACATCAGTCCAGCTTCTTCCACCATCATAAGATTGCATGCCATGAATTTCAGGCTTGCCAGCATTGCGCTCCTGCCATACTAGATAAACATTTTCACCAGCGCTCAGTATTGCGGGATGGCCGGCCAAGTGTTGCATATTGCCAAATCTTTTTGGTGGCGATGATACCCAAGCCTCACCATCCATGCGGGCGTACTTTAAGCTTGGGGTTTCGCCTGCCCCATCAAAATAAGCCATATGATAGCCAAAACCCTCGCCATAAGTCAGAGCAGCACCATGATGTGGGCAACCATCCAATTTCCAGTGCCCATAACTAGCTCTAATAATTTTTGCTCGTTGATTATTAATTTCAGCAATTGCATGATCTCTTTCACTGCCAGGAAAAACATGCCGCCACATTGCCACAGGAGTGCCATCAGGCTTGTTTGTTATTGCAATACGGCAACATTCACATGAATAATCTGCTAGCTTTTTCTCTATAGCAAAACTTTTACCCGCATTATTTGATGTCGCATAATAAATCGCAGCACCAGTGTACTTTCTACCCACTTTTTTAGCCGCTTCTAGATCTCGTTTATCAACCCAAGCAATCGTTATTTTTCCATCTTTGGCAACGTTTAACGCATCAAAGCGATGCGTAATTTCAGCTCTGTCTTGATGGACAATTTTGGGTTTCTCAAAACTTTTCCCACCATCTATAGAACGCGAAAACCATATATAGCCTGTAAAACGCTTAGTTAATCCTTGGGTCCAAGTAAGGTATATATTGCCATGTGGGGCAATGGCAATTTTAGGCCGCGCTTCCCCTTTTGCTGCTATTTTCTGAGGTTTTGCATTCACTTTAGTTGGCTTAGAGAATGTGGTGCCTTTATCGGTACTCTTATCCACAAAAATTATGCCATCACGCACTCTCGCACGCCATAACAGACCTTGCTGATCAAAGGCCATGCTAATAGCCAACTTGTTAGCACTATTTTTAGTATGTGCCTCATGTGCAAAAGTATTACCAACAAACCCGCCGATTAGCATACTGAAAACCAATATTAAGCTTCTCATTACTTTTATCTACTCCGTTTTAATTAACAACTTATAACGTTCAGGCACAAACTTTATGCACCTGCACTATTAATGAAACTAACTGACATTAAACTAATAATCAAATTTTGCTTGCAAATACCCAGTCCGTTGAGGATAAGGATGGAATACAAAAGATTCGTAATTATTTAAATTATCTATACCAACAGAAGCAGTCCATTGCTTAGCAAATTTATAATTCGCTTTTATATCAACGACAAAAAACTTACTCACACCACCAAATGTATCCCGATTAATATCACTATTATCTAATGTTCCGTATTGTCGCCCACTGTACCGGGTAGCTAAGCTATAAGTAATATTAATGCCTTGACGGTAGGTGGCAACCATTTTCACCATACTGCTTGGAATACGTAATGATTTATTACCTTCAGTATCAGGAGCAGCTTTATTCTCTTTAATTTTTGCATCTGTCAGCGTAATGCTGCTCATCAAATCTAAACCATTAATAAACGCATCCTGCCAATCTGCGGCAAACTCTACCCCATAGGTCTGTATATGATCAATATTTTGTGTAAACGTACAACCTCTGCCGTTATCACAAATTCCGGTATCAAATGAAATAACACTGCCGTTAGTCAGTGTTTGTCTTAATAAGGCGTCATACTTTTCTTCATTAAATAAGCTGATGCGCAATATGCCATTGTCAAAGCGACGCTCAGCCGTCAACTCAATGGCAATGACTTCTTCTGGTTTTAAATTAGGGTTGTTCTCGACCAAATTATTGCCATTCTGCAAGGGTTGATAAAGCTCTGTAACTGTAGGGAAGCGATAAGCCTGCCCTGCAGAAGCACGAAAACCCCATGCAGGTTGTGGCTCGTAACTAAGCGATAATTTTGGTGAAAATCTTGTTTCTGATCGTTTGGCATAAGTCACCGCTTCTGTTGCCGTTTGGAAACGACCATTATCTGCTTTCCAGTTTTCACCACGCAGACCTGTCGTCAAGGCCCAGTCCGGGTTAATCTGCCATTTATCTTGCACGAATAACGCTTGAGTTTGCGTTTGTCCACGTGTTGTATTAATCAGCCCTTCTTTAGATCCTACCGACCAATCAGCCGTATCGTTTCTTCTACTTCTTAGCTGATAGTCATCAATGTGATAACCCACGTCTATTTCATGTGCTTTGGGTCTTAATGTTGCGAGTGCGTCAAATACGGTCCAACCAGTGCCAGATAAATCATCCACCCGTCCAACACGATTAAGAAAAGGATTACCATCAATCACACTACCCTTACTCGGCGCTTGTGAGCGAGTGCTCCTATCTTTTTGGTAATTATAATCTGACAAGGTTAGCTGCCAATCAAAGAAGCCTTCCGTATTTGATTGAAAGTCAAGCGCTTGCATGATGTGCAAACTTTCGCTTTTACCTGGCTCAAGTCGAGCAACTCTATATTCATTACCTTTATAATTAACAAGGCCGTTGAATATAGTATTACCAGCATCATCTTTAATGTAAGACTCAATGTTTCTATCGCCACTAAAGTCCCAAACCCCCAGTGTATAGTTTACTTTTAATGTGGGTGTAATATCATAAGCTGCTTTAAATTTTATTTGGTCTTGACGTGTTTCTTCGATACTATTTGCACCAAAAACAACACGCTCTTCATTTCTATTATCTTTGTCCTCAAAAGCACCTGTCACTGTTGGGCCAGCACCTACGGCGCCGGTTGATGCGCCAGTAGTTGAAAAATTCATTGGATGCCCTTCATTTTCTAGATGATCAGCTCCGAGCCAAAACGAGAAATCTCCTACTTTATTACCAAAAGATGCTGATAGATGCTGGCCATCATAACTTTCATCTGTTCCGTAGAGTTCGAAATTTTGTCTAAACGCTTGTACGTTTGCATGCGATTCGAATTTTGTTGGCATGCGTGTCTTAATACTCATTACACCACCAAAAGAATTTCCTGCATATATGGATGAAAAGGGGCCATACATCATACTGATACTTTCAATTTCATCGGGTGAAACCATACCCCAGCGTGGAGGGAAAGCAAAAGAATTACCTAGTAAATTTGAAAGCAATACGCCATCGGCATAGAGCATGCTCTGTGCGCTTGATAAAGTACCAATAGTACGTGTAGCAATAATACCGTTACGATCTCCAATAAAGCGCTCACGTACTTGAATACTTGGTAAATATTTCAATGTCTGCGCTGCAGTTACAGCATTCACACTATTCTGAATCTGCTCTCGATCAAATGTTTCAACAGTTGCTGGATGTTTTTTAATTCGACTATCAATGGTTCTTGAACTTACTACCTCAACCTCATCTAAATCGATTCTGACATCTTCAGCTGCGTGTAAGTTACAACTAAAGCTATGCGCAGCTAGCACTGCGACTAAAACTTGTTTCTTATTCATTATTATTTCCTTAAGCATTATGACGTTGAGTTGGGATATATTTCACTAACTCATCAACCTCACATTCAAAAAAGGCACATAACTTATCTAAATGATCAGTCACTGTGTTGTAGCCTTTGTTGTTAATCATGCGGGATAAGGTCATACGACTAATGTCTGTTGCGCTAGCAATTTCAGCAATAGTGATCTTGCGACCCGATTGCAATTTTTTCGCTTTAATTTGTTCTTTAATTTGTATATAAATCATGTCGTTACTCCAATAAATATCTAATTATCACCATGCAAAATCACGACGAAAACTGTTAACTACATGCGCAAAAATGCATATAGGCTAAAAACTTAGAATGGTATTAAAGTAAAGGTGGAGCGCGCGTTTGATGCGCAGTTTGATGGCAAGTCTTTTGAGGTAGTACATCAGCTTCTAGAAAAGCAGCTTTTGCTTGTTTTGCTAAAGTAAATAAATAAAATGGTGTTAATTGTGCGACACTTAAATCAGCACCTGCTGTTGCGCAAAATGGGCAGTGAATTAAGTTTATTTCAATATGTTTATTAGATTCAGAGCCTGTTTGATTCAGAGTGAGCTCAGTTTTAATTTCCTGACCCTTGGTGGTCAACACCTCAATCACTACTACATCGCCGTTAGTCGTACAAATGGTTTGTGAAAAAGCGGTATTACCTGTGTGTAGGGCGACTGCATGAGATACGCTAGGCGCAAGTGACGCAAAAAGCACCACAAATAATGCTAACTTAGCGATTAATTCTTGATATCTACGCAAAAACATTTCTGTATTTTAGCCTTAGTCTAGTAAAATTCCAATAACCTAACGAAAATAAAGAAAAGAAAACAATGGCGGCAGGTAGCTTATTAGCGCTTTTAGATGACATCGCCAGCTTATTGGATGATGTAGCAACACTTACCAAGGTAGCGGCAGAAAAAACTGCTGGCGTACTCGGGGATGATTTAGCGCTCAATGCTGAGCAAGTATCGGGCGTTTCGGCAGATCGTGAGCTACCTGTCATTTGGGCCGTCGCTAAAGGTTCTTTTTTAAACAAGTTAATTCTTGTCCCTTTAGCACTCATTATCAGTCACTTTGCACCGATTATGGTCACTATTTTACTCATGCTAGGTGGTGCCTATTTATGCTTTGAAGGCTTCGAAAAGGTCGCACATAAGTTCTTGCATGATGGGGAAGAAGATAAAGAGCATAAAAAACAATTACGGCAGTCAATCGTTGACCGGACTGTGAGTTTATTGAGCTTAGAGAAAGATAAAATCAGGGGTGCGATTCGTACTGATTTTATCTTATCCGCAGAAATTATCGTCATTGCACTAAGTACCGTGGCTAACTCACCATTTTTGACTAAAGTTGGCGTGGTATCTAGTATTGCCATTTTAGTCACGGTCTTTATTTACGGTTTAGTGGCTGGCATTGTAAAAATAGATGATTTTGGCTTGCATTTGATGAAACATAAAGGTGAAGACAGCTCAGCCCATATTGTTAGAAATATTGGTCAAAAGCTACTAGCGTTTGCACCCTTACTCATGCGCTCGCTAACTTTTGTAGGTACATTAGCGATGTTCTTGGTCGGTGGCAGCATTATTAAGCATGGCATTCCAGCCTTGCATCATTTAAATGATGCAATTATGGGATATTTGATGAATTTAACTGTAAATAACGGCATATTAGCTACAATACTACCTATTTTAGTAGATGGAATTCTAGGGTTTATTGTTGGTGCAACTTGTGTAGGCGGATATACCTTAATCTCAAAGATGGTTTTCAAGCGGCAACATTAGGCACTCGCGTTATTACAAGCTTTAACTAAATTTCATCGTCCTCAGAAAAGCGCTGCTCTTCAAAAGGGAAGGCGTCGTTGTGGTAGCCACGCACTTCCCAAAAGCCACGTTTATCAAATTCATGTAGCTCTATTCCTTTGAGCCACTTAGCACCTTTCCATGCGTAACGTTTTGGCACAATAAGTCGCACAGGGCCGCCATGCTCTCGCGTTAAAGGCGCTCCCAAAACGCTATGTGCAATTAAGACATTATCATCTAATAAAGCTTCTATTGGTAAGTTTGTCGTGTAGCCATCCGACCCATGTATGGTGGCAAACTTGGCATTGCTCAATGGCGTTGCCAATGCTAATACATCACGTAAAAGCACTCCATGCCAGTCCATATCCAACTGACTCCAACGGGTGACGCAGTGGAAATCTGATACATTGGAAACATGCTCTAAGTCTTGATAAGCATCCCAGTCTAAGGTTAGTTCTTTTTCAACTAGACCATGTACTTTAAGTTGCCATTGTTGTTTTGTTATTTCGGGTTTTATTCCCAAATCTAATACTGGAAAGTTTGTGACTTTAGTTTGCCCAGCGGGTACCCGCTCGTTATCATTCAATTTACTTGGCTTATTACCTTTTTTAGCTATTGAAACTTTTCCTGCAATGAGTTTCTTCCAGTCTGGCACTTATATATTCCCGATATTTAACTAATACTTAATTATAAGTAGCAGCAAAATCACTAGATTAACTTGGGTTTTTAAAACCATCTACTAATAAGACTCCCACACCTAGTGTTATCGCGCTATCAGCTACGTTAAAAGCTGGCCAACCTAATCCCTGATAATGGAAAAACAAAAAATCCACGACATAGCCTAGTGTGACACGGTCATATAAATTACCGATCGCGCCACCTAGTATTAAGGCAAGGCTAAAGCAAAAAATTTTATTTTCACTATGTTTATTTAGTAGATAAATAATCACGATTGAAGCAACAGCAGAAATAATGGTAAAAAACCATTTCTGCCAACCGCCTGCATCCGCTAGGAAACTAAACGCGGCCCCTGTATTGTGATAACGCACTAAATCAAAAAACGAAGTCATCGCCACGTGATCGCCATAAGAAAATGAGGCTTGTATTAAATGTTTAGTGTATAAGTCGAACCCAACGATGACTGCACTAATACCCAACCAACCAAATAAACTTTTAGGCATATTTTCGCAACTCGCTTTTCCCAAATAAGTTACTTACGCAGCGGCCGCAGATGGCTGGGTGCTCGGCATGCTCACCTATATCTTCAACGTAATGCCAGCAACGTTCACATTTTTTATCTTGACTAGGGCTTACTAAAATAGTTTGTGAAGCAGTCTCGCTTGAAGCATCAACGGCTTTATATACTTTTGCGCTAGAAGCAATCATGACAAAACGCAAATCATCACCCAAACTAGTTAACGCACCAAATGCGGGTTCATCTACATGAAATGATAATTCTGCTTGTAATGAAGAGCCTATTTTACCTTCACCCCGGACCAATTCAATTTCTTTAGCTACCTGGGCGCGTACTTCTCTAATCACCTGCCATTTTGGTTTTAGCGTAGCAGCATATTCAGCATATTCAACGGGTGAAATCACATCACTAGCCTCTGTCCAATTATGCAATATCACATAATCGCCTGAATCTGGAAGCAACGTCTGCCATATTTCTTCTGCGGTATAACTTAATATTGGTGCCATCAAGCCTGCTAACACTTGTGTGATTTTTAATAATACAGTCTGTGCAGCACGTCTATCATGGGAACCTGAGGCATTGGTATATAAACGATCTTTGAGAATGTCTAAATAAAACGCTCCTAAATCTTCAGCACAAAAATGCTGTAATGCCTGCGCAACTTTATGCAACTCATATACGTCGTAGCCGGCCAGACATTCTTGATGTAAATCATGCAGCACGCCTAATGCATAGCGATCAATTTCCAGACAGTTTTCGTAATCAACTTCATGCTTAGATACATCAAAATCATCCACGTTCGCTAGTAAAAAGCGTAAGGTATTACGAATTTTACGATAACTATCAGACACGCGTTTTAGAATCTCATCAGAAATGGTTAACTCACCTGAGTAGTCTGTAGATGCAACCCATAGTCGTAAAATATCTGCGCCATAGGTATCCATTACTTTTTGTGGCGCAACCACATTACCCTTTGACTTACTCATTTTTTTGCCTGTACCATCCACCACAAAACCATGCGTGAGCAAGGCTTCATATGGCGCCTGGCCATCAATAGCGCAGCCTGTTAGCAATGAGCTTTGGAACCAACCACGATGTTGATCAGACCCCTCTAAATATAAATCAGCTAAATTATGCTGATCATCAGAAGCGCGTTGTAATGCTTCGCGTCGCTTCAACACAGACAGGTGTGTCGTTCCCGAATCAAACCAAACATCTAATGTATCAGTTACTTTTTTATAAGCATCTGCATGTTCAGGGGCATATTGTTTTAAAAAGTCATCACCATCTAAACTAAACCATGCCTCAACGCCTTCTTTTTCTACTTGCTGACAAACTGTTTCTAACAATGTCAATGTTTCGGGGTGTGGCTTGCCTGTCTCTTTATGCACAAAGAATGGCATTGGCACGCCCCAGTTACGCTGACGTGACACACACCAATCCGGCCGTGTTTTAATCATGCCTTCCAGCCGAGCTTGACCCCAATCGGGAAAGAACTGTGTGTTTTCTACCGCTTTATTTGCATGTTCTCGTAAGCTTGTACCACTCGCATCAGTAGAGTTCATTCCCACAAACCATTGGTGTGTTGCCAGCTGCATAAGCGGGGTTTTATGACGCCAACAATGTGGGAAGCTATGATTTAAGCGTGCACTTGCAAGCAAGGTACCATTTTCAGTCATGGCGCATAAAATAGCCCTGTTAGCCTCTTTACGGTTCTGACCACGAATCGGCACAAGCTCGACTAAATCACTTTCAAAGAATACTCCATCGCCACCCATCAACACACGTGGTTTTTCATTTGGGTAATTTGCACGCATGATTAACCAGTCATCATTACCATGTGCGGCGGCTGTGTGTACCAAACCAGTACCTGCTTCTGTTGTTACATGATCACCACAAATTACCGGCACCTGACGCTGATCGAATGGGTGTTGTAATGATAAACCGTTTAGCGCTTCGCCTTTACAAGTCCCTAAAACAGTGGTCTTTTCTTCTTCATAACGGACTAATACTGCATTAGCAAGGTCGTGGGCTAGAATTAGTAGACCTTTGCTTGTTTGTACTAGGTCGTAATCAAACTCAGGGTGCACGCTGACTGCTTGGTTAGCAGGCAATGTCCAAGGTGTCGTGGTCCAGATTACAGCGTAAACATCATTTGTAATCTCAGTACTGAACGCTTTACTTAATGTAATGTTGTCCACTACTTTAAAACCCACATCAATCGCTGGCGAGTTGACATCTTCATATTCAACTTCAGCCTCTGCCAATGCTGAACCGCAGTCCACACACCAATGCACAGGCTTGCTACCTTGATATAGATAACCATTTTTATGAATAGCGCCCAAAGCACGCATAATGTCGGCTTCGGTCTTATAATCCATTGTTAAATACGGCTGCTCCCATTCACCTAATACGCCTAAGCGAATAAAGTCTTTCTTTTGCTTTTCTACTTGCTCAGCAGCGTAAGCACGACAAAGCTCGCGAAATTTAGCTGGATCGATATTTTTACCATGGTTTTTTTCAACTACCAACTCAATCGGCAAGCCGTGACAATCCCAACCTGGAATGTAAGGCGCATCATAGCCTGACAGGGTTTTAGCTTTAACAATCACATCTTTAAGAATTTTATTAACCGCATGACCAATGTGAATATCACCATTCGCATAGGGCGGACCATCATGCAAAATGAATTTTTTTGCACCTTGACGTGCATCACGAATTTTATGATACAACTTATTATCTTGCCATTGCTTTAACCATGCTGGCTCACGCTTAGCAAGATTGCCGCGCATAGGAAAACTAGTATCGGGCAAGTTAAGTTTGTATTTTGGCTCTTTTTTCAATTCAGCCTTATTAGCTGGTATCTTTTTATCTTCTGTCATAGTCATTTCTTAAAATAATCTGTTGCTACAATTACATCTTGTGCAATTTGCGCTTTCAATGCTGTTAAACCATCAAATTTGATTTCATCGCGTACTTTCTGACAAAACTTTACTTGCACTTGCTGATCGTACAAATCTCCATTGAAATCAAATAGATAAACTTCTAATAATAATTTAGGCACACCCACAATTGTCGGTCGCACACCTAAATTTGCTACCCCATTCATTGGGATAGATTTTATGCTTGCAGTATTGCTTAGGCGCAATTTTACTGCATAAACGCCCGTTAAGGCAGGTCGCTCGTGTCGCATATGCACATTTGCCGTGGGATAACCAATTTCCCGACCGCGTTTTGCACCGTGGACCACTTTGCCGCTAATGCTATAAGGGCGGCCTAAATAATTTTCTGCTTTTAATAACTCACCATCAGACAAGGCATTACGCACTAAGGTACTAGACACCCGCTCATTAGCAATGGTTACCGCAGGAAAATCAATTAAATCAAAATCTGCGTCAAGTAAGCTCTGTATTGTGCCTTGTCGCTTTGCGCCAAAACAAAAATCACCACCCACTAAAATGGTATTTGCATTAAGCGATGACCGAAGCATTCTTTGCATAAAGTCTTGTGCGCTAATAGCAGCAAAAGCTTGATTGAAACGACAAATAAATACTTCTTCTATCCCAACTTCTTTAAAATACTCTAACTTTTCTCGTAAAGAAGACAGCCTTGCAGGAGCTTGATCTGGCGTGAAATATTCCCTCGGATGAGGTTCAAAAGTCATGACTGCCGGAACACATTGCTTTTGCTTAGCTTCTTCAACCAGTTTAGTTAGTATCGCTTGATGGCCTAAATGCAGACCGTCAAAATTACCAATAGCCAACGCTAAAGGCTGTTGATGATGCGTGGGTAAATGACGGGAAATGTGCATAATGTTTCGCTGGATAATTATTGCTATAGTTGAGTTCGTCGCATGAAGTCTTGTACGCGTATACCCATGAAAAATAGCGCTGAAAAATAGACTACCGAACCCAATACAACAAGCATAGCCAAATGGCCTAGCTTGGGCAACACAGTGTAGCCGAGCCAAGTCTGGTGGC
Source organism: uncultured Methylophilaceae bacterium (assembly GCA_964549145.1). Taxonomy (GTDB): domain Bacteria; phylum Pseudomonadota; class Gammaproteobacteria; order Burkholderiales; family Methylophilaceae. The sequence goes on along the minus strand of CAZJUK010000001.1, from coordinate 23,271 downwards.
TTCCCGCAGTGTATTGCAAGGCAATCGCCATCAGACTCGCGCCAACAACAAGCTTAATCATAAATAACAACCAACCAGGCTGTGGGGTAAACAGCTTGCCTTTGCGTAAATGGTAATACAGAAAACCTGCATTTAAGCATGCGCCTAAGCCAATAGATAAGGCTAAACCCATATGTTTAAAATCCAATATAAATACAAATACAATATTCATCAACTGTGTGGCAATTAAAGTAAATATCGCAATTTTGACTGGGGTTTTAATGTTTTGTCGTGAATAAAATGCAGGTGCTAATATTTTAACTAAAATCAAACCAATTAAACCCAAGCTATAAGCTTGCAGCGCATGGCGTGTCATCTCAACATCATGTGCATCAAACTTGCCATAATGAAACAGGCCCGCCACCAAAGGTGTGGCTAACACGGCTAACGCAACTGCAGCCGGCAATGCTAGCATGAAGGTCAACCGCAATCCCCAGTCTAATAACAGGGAGTATTCTTCAATATTATTATCAGCGACACTTTTTGATAAACTAGGTAACAAAATGGTGCCAAGTGCCACCCCTAATATGCCTGTTGGAAACTCCATTAAACGATCAGCATAGTAAAGCCATGAAACGCTGCCGCTAACCAATAATGAAGCGATGATCGTGTTGATAAGTAATGAAACTTGTGCGATTGAAACACCAAAAATTGCAGGACCCATTAGTTTTAAAATACGCCATACACCTTCATCCTTAACGTTCAACCGAAATTTTGGAATTAAACCTAGTTGATATAAGAAAGGAAGCTGATATATCAATTGCAAAATGCCACCAACAAATACTGCCCAAGCCAATACATGAATAGCATTATCAAAGTAAGGCGCTACAAACAAGACTGCTATTATAAAAGAAATATTAAGCCAAACAGGGGTAAACGCAGGTACAGAGAAGTTGCCAAAAGTATTGAGTACCCCGCCAGCTAAAGAAACTAATGAGATAAAGAATATATAGGGAAAGGTAATCCGCAACAACTCAACCGTTAGGTCAAATTTTGTCGCATCAGCAGCGAAGCCAGGCGCTGTTATTTGCACAATCCAAGGAGCGGCTAACATGCCTAAAATGGTTAACACGACTAAAAAGAAACCCAGAAAAGTCGTGACATGGTTAATTAAATTTTTTGTATCATCGACACTACGTTTATTTTTATACTCAGCTAAAATTGGTACAAAAGCCTGACTAAATGCACCTTCTGCAGAGATGCGACGTAATAAATTTGGAATTTTAAATGCCACAAAAAACGCATCAGTTAGCATGCCAGCACCAAAAATTCGCGCAATTAATGTGTCGCGCACAAACCCTAATATCCGCGATAAAAATGTCATGCTGCCTATGGTAGTGAGCGCTTTAAGTAAGTTCATAGCAAAGGGTGTTTGAAAGTGCTGTGATTTTAGCATGCTTACACTGGATAAAGACACGAGCCAAACGATTCGATTAATATTTGATCGGTGTGTTAGGCAAGCTTTTTAACAGTATTTAAGATTGTTTTATTTGGAAACAATCGCAATTAAAAATGTTAATATCATTTGCTTACATGCAACCATTGATTTTTAAAAGAGATTCTCTATTAGTTCTTGCAAAAACAGTTAAAAAACACTATTATGCACGGTTTCGTATTCAACATAGACAAGCATTAGGAAAAAGCACACATGGCAAATACAGCACAAGCTCGCAAACGCGCGCGCCAATCCGTTAAAATAAATGCACATAACGCTGCATTACGCTCAACTTTGCGTACCGCAATTAAAAACATTGCTAAAGCGATCGAATCTGGTGATAAAACCGCTGCAACAGAGGCTTTTAATGCAAACGTAAATGTGATTGACCGCATTGCAGACAAAAAGATTATTCATAAAAACAAAGCTGCTAGGCATAAAAGCCGTTTAAGTGCTGCAATTAAAGCAATGGACGGCAAAGCTCCTAAAGTGGCCACTCCAGTTAAAAAAGCACCTGCAGCAAAAGCAGCTACAAAAAAACCTGCTGCAGCTAAAAAACCTGCTGCTGCGAAAGCAGACAAGTTAACAACGATTGAGGGCATTGGTCCTAAGATTGCTGAATTACTTGCTGCTGATGGCATTGCTAGTTTTGCTGATTTGGCAAGCGCCAAAATAGAAAAGCTATCTTCAGTATTGGAAGCTGCTGGCTCACGCTACGCAATGCACAAACCTGATTCATGGCCACAGCAAGCTGCACTAGCTCGTGATGGGAAAATGGATGAGTTAAAAACGCTTCAAGACAAACTAGACGGCGGAAAATAAACTTTCCCAGCAGTACTAAAAAGCCGAGCATTGCTCGGCTTTTTTAATACTTACTTAATTGAAACAAATCCGTTTATTTAACTACCAATATTTAACTCGCTACGCGCAATCAATGCTTTATTTAAGGCCTCTTTTCCACTCTTGTCTAGCACTGTGAAATGGCCCATTTTTCTGCCTTTACGTGGCGCTTGTTTACCGTATAAATGTAATTTTAAACTTGGGTGATCAAATGCCTTATGCCAAGCAGGCTCATTATCATTCACCCAGCTATCACCTAAAATATTCACCATGACCACACTGCTATTTAAATGCGGGTCGCCTAGCGTTAAACCAGTCATCACTCTTACTTGCTGCTCAAACTGATTCGTTGTACAAGCATCAATAGTGTAGTGACCAGAATTATGCGGGCGAGGTGCAATTTCATTGACTAAAAGCTGATTATTAACCACAAAAAATTCTACGCCCAGCACTCCAACATAATTTAGTTTTTCAGCGAGTTGTTTTGCTAGCTCTTGTGCATTGGCTTTTATAAGCTCTGAGCATCTTGCAGGCACAATACTCATGTCTAAAATACCATTGAGATGCGCATTTTCTGCTGTCGGAAAGCTTACCTCATTTCCTAGAGCATCACGTGCTAACACCACTGAAACTTCTAAATCGAGTGGCATCATTTGTTCTAAAACACATGCTTCTTGTTTAAATACATTAAACGCAGCCATCGCTTCAGCTTTGTTCTTTACACGCGCTTGACCTTTGCCGTCATAGCCGAATCTTGCCACTTTCAATATACCCGGATAAAGCACTGCATCATCCGCAGGCAAATCATCTAATTGATTAATTTCAACAAAAGGTGCCACAGGAAAGCCAGCTTGCTTAATAAAGTTTTTTTCTAGTATACGATTTTGTGCAATGGAAACACTATCCGCTGACGGGCTAACAGTGACCGATTCAGCTATTTTTGCTAAAGAGGCTGCTGGTACATTTTCAAATTCAGTAGTAACTGCTAGGCAGGTTTCCGCCATGGCAGATAACGCAGTTTGATCATCGAAATCTTTGCATAAATGCAACTCAGCAATTTTTCCTGCTGGGCTATTTTTATCAGGATCTAAAACAGTTACTTGATAGCCCATCTCATGCGCTGCAATCACAAAAAACCGACCCAATTGGCCACCACCTAAAATACCTAACATGGCTGGAGGACTAACGCGTGTTAATTTCATGGTTGACCTTCCAACTCCATTGATTTTGCTTTTTCTGTTTGATTAACGCGATATTCGTTTAACTTTTCTAATAAGGCAACATCATGATTAGCTAAAATAGACACTGCAAACAAACCTGCATTTGCAGCGCCAGAATCACCAATCGCAAATGTAGCTACTGGTACACCTTTTGGCATTTGTACGATAGAAAGCAATGAGTCTTGACCTTGCAAATGCTTACTAGCAACAGGCACCCCTAGTACTGGAAGTGTAGTTTTAGAGGCTACCATGCCAGGCAAATGCGCAGCGCCACCAGCACCAGCAATAATGACTTGATACCCTTCAATAACGGCATTTTGCGCAAAGTCCATCATTAAATCTGGAGTTCTATGCGCAGAAATAACTTTAGCTTCATAAGGTATGCCAAAATCTGCTAGCATTTTCGCGGCATTTATCATGGTCGGCCAATCACTACTTGAGCCCATAATAATGGCAACTAAAGGTTTATTTTTCATTATCTTCCTTAAACATCTTTCTGCATTAGATTTTAAATTAAACGGCTTATTTTAATAAAGCCAAATATAACAATTGTTATATCAAAATTAGATTATCACGGTGAATCAATACATCATCTTCAACATAACCTAATATCTTACCTATCTCTTTACTTGGTTTGCGTTTAATGCGTTCGGCCTCAAAAGAATTATAGTTCACTATACCGCGCGCCACTTCTAGGCCTTTATCGTTGATACAAGCAACCACATCACCGCGCTCGAAGCTGCCTTGCACACTTGTTACACCAATAGGTAACAAGCTATTACCTTCGCTTTTTAATGCACTCACAGCGCCATCATCTAGCACTAGCTTACCGCCGGTACGCATATGGTTGGCAAGCCACTGTTTTTTGGCTAAAGTCTTTTTTTGCGACGCTTTTAAATGTGTACCTATTGTCTCGCCCTGGGATAAACGCAACAATATGTCTTGTTCTCGCCCAGAAGCAATAATGGTATGCGCACCGCTGCTCGCGGCACGTCGCGCAGCTAGTATTTTAGTAAGCATGCCGCCGGTACCAATTACACTACCAGCGCCACCTGCCATTTTTTCTAGATTAGGGTTACCAGCTGTTTCAAAATTTACAAATTCGGCAGCGTCATCTTTACGTGGATCACTAGAATACAGGCCTTGCTGATCAGTTAATATAACTAAAGCATCTGCCTCTATTAAATTAGCGACTAATGCGGCTAAAGTATCATTATCCCCAAAACGAATTTCATCGGTTGCCACAGTATCATTTTCATTAATAATAGGGATTACATTAAGATTTAACAGGGTTTTAATGGTTGTTCTTGCATTGAGGTAACGCTTCCGGTCGACCAAATCTTCATGCGTGAGCAACACTTGCGCAGTATGCAAACCATGCTCAATAAAGCTACGCTCATACATTTGCACCAAACCCATTTGGCCCACTGCAGCAGCAGCTTGCAATTCATTTAGCGCCACAGGCCGCTTTCCCCAGCCCAAACGTTGCATTCCTTCTGCAACAGCGCCACTAGAAACCAGTACAACTTTCTTGCCTTTCTTAACTAACGCGCTAATTTGGCTTGCCCAGGCGGCAATAGCCACTTGGTCTAAACCATGACCATGGTTTGTCACCAAGCTAGAGCCTACTTTTACAACAAAAACGTTACTGTTATTTAGTAGTGACTGGCTCATCGCTAGCCCCTTGTTCTTTTTGTGTTTGTTGTTCCATTTTCAATGCATCCATATGATCCATAATTGCATAAGTTAACTCTTTGCAACCGGTTCCCTTGATAGCAGAAATATTAAAGACACGACCTTGCCAACCAAAGGCTTTGACAAATTCCTCAACTATTTTAGCAACATCATCAACCATGTCGATTTTGTTAATAATTAACCAACGTGGTTTATCATGTAAAGCTCCATCATATTTTTTAAGCTCGTTTATGATCGCTTTTGCTTCTGTAACAGGATCAACCAACTCATCAAACGGCGCAATATCCACCAAATGCAAAAGTAGAGAAGTTCTAGCTAGATGTTTCAAAAAACGTACACCAAGCCCGGCCCCATCTGCAGCACCTTCAATTAAACCAGGCACATCTGCGATGACAAAACTACGATTCGCATCTACACGTACGACACCTAAATTTGGGTGCAAGGTCGTAAATGGATAGTCGGCTACTTTTGCTTTAGCAGCCGAAACCGAACGAATAAATGTAGATTTACCGGCATTAGGCATTCCCAACAAACCCACATCGGCCAAAACTTTAAGCTCTAAATACAACTCAAAAGCTTCACCCTCTTGTCCAGCGGTACACTTTCTCGGCGCACGATTAATACTAGACTTAAAGTGCACATTACCTAAGCCATTAGCGCCACCTTTTGCCAATAACACTTTTTGCCCATTTTCAGCTAAGTCTGTAATTGCTTGTCCTGTAGCTTTATCTGATATGACCGTACCGACAGGCACTCGCAAAATAGTTTCTTCACCTTTAGCGCCATAACACTCTTTACTTCGACCATTCTCACCGCGTTGTGCACGGAAGCTCCTAGTATATCGGTAATCTATTAACGTATTTATGTTCCAATCAGCAACCGCATAGACTGAGCCACCTTTACCGCCATCACCGCCACTAGGTCCTCCCATGGGTTCATATTTTTCACGACGAAACGTGGCGACACCATTACCCCCGTCACCAGCGAACACTTTAATCGTTGCTTCGTCAATAAATTTCATTTTTGTATAAATTTGCTAGTCAAACCAACTAACATATTTTCTCACTCCTAAATGTATTCAAGATTTAAAATAAAAAAGCCCTACCTAAGGCAGGGCTTTTTATTTAAGCATCTTTCTTAAGCAGTAACTACATTCACCATGTGACGCTTTAATGGACCTTTTGTAGTAAAACAAACTTTACCATCTGCTTTAGCAAATAGTGTGTGGTCTTTACCCATTCCAACATTATCGCCCGCATGCATTTTAGTACCGCGTTGACGAACAATAATACTACCCGCAGAAACAAATTGCTCACCAAATGCTTTTACGCCTAATCGTTTGGATTCTGAGTCGCGACCGTTTCTAGAACTACCGCCTGCTTTTTTGTGTGCCATTATTTATCCTTAAACTAAAACTTTAAAATTTACTCTGCTATCGTTACTGCAGCTTTTTTGGCTGCTGGCTTAGCTGCAGTCGCTTTTTTGGCTGCTGGCTTTGCTACAGCTGCTTTTTTGCCTGCTGGTTTCGTTGCAGCCGTTTTAGCTGCGCCTTTACCATTCAAGTTATCGATCAAAATTTCTGTATAGCTTTGACGATGTCCTTGTGTTTTACGATAATGTTTACGACGGCTAAATTTAAAAATCTTTATCTTGTCGCCACGACCGTGACTGACAATTGTTGCATTAACGACTGCGCCTGCAATTAATGGCGAACCGATCGTTACGTCCTCACCATCAGCAAGCATAAGCACGCTGTCCATAACGATCTTACTACCGACATCGCCACCTAATTTTTCAACCTTAAGCTTCTCACCAGAAGAAACTTTATATTGCTTACCACCTGTTTTAATAACTGCGTACATGATTTTGCCTTGATTCTACACGTTCAAATGAACTGCGCATTATACTTAATTTATGGGTTTTAGCAAACTAATATAAATTGTTTTAACCTTATTGTATTCCAATAAGCCTCCTATTGACTATGATAAAATAATCAACCAAAATTACGAGCTATAACAAGTAAGCCAATCTAAGCGACTCTTAATAAAAGTGACCCTAAATAAAATTGAATTTCATGTCCTAGATGATATGAAGGCGGTAAACACAATAATCCGTCAATCACTCAAATCGGAAGTGCCACTAGTTAACACGGTCGGTGAGCATATTATTGAAAGTGGCGGCAAGCGTATTCGACCTATGCTAGTTTTACTCTCTAGCGGCTTGTTCGGTGAAATCGGTTCAGAGCAGCACCAGCTTGCAGCAATCATTGAGTTCATTCACACTGCAACGCTATTACACGACGATGTGGTGGATGAATCACAGATGCGGCGTGGCAAAAGCACTGCAAACCACATGTTTGGCAACCCTGCAAGCGTTCTCGTTGGTGATTTTTTATATTCTCGTGCTTTTCAGATGATGGTGAAATTGCAAAACATGCAGGTAATGGAGATTTTATCTGAGGCAACCAACGTGATTGCTGAAGGTGAAGTGTTGCAATTGCTTAATCTACATAACGCTGATGTCAGCGAAGAGGACTTTATCAAAGTAATTCATTACAAAACTGCCAAGTTATTTGAAGCAGCGGCAAGACTAGGCGCGGTAATAAACCCCAATACCAATACAACAGATGAAGATGCTTTATCCCTCTATGGGATGCATTTAGGCACCGCATTTCAGCTAGTAGATGATGTATTAGATTTAAGTGGCGATGCAGAGAAAATAGGTAAAAACCTCGGTGATGATTTAGCTGAAGGCAAACCGACATTACCTTTACTTTATGCAATGCAACATAGTCAAGCAGAACAAGCAGCGCTTATTCGCAAAGCAATAGAAGGTGGCGGTGCAAATGAAATTCCTGCAGTTATCAGCGCTGTAAAAGCAACTAATGCCTCTACCTATGTCCTTAACCTAGCTAAGCAAGAGTCACAAAGGGCTTGTGAAGCGATTAATCATTTTGCAGAATCGCCTTACAAAAAAGCATTAGTGCAACTAGCTAACTTTTCGGTGCAGCGTTTTTACTAAAGCTATTAAAAATAACCTAAATCAAAAGCACCCGTTTAATTCAACGTGATTGGCTCGCCACTTTCAGCATGGTAATAACTTAAATGTGCACAATTACTGGTGCCAGAAGTTAGTGTGCCATCAAAAAGCGCTTTACCCTCTACATCGACAACAGCGTAACCATTATGATAAAGCGTTACCTCAGCTAATTTTGGTTTAGATAATTCAGCACCCTGGCGCATCGCAAAACTAATGCAAGTCTCATCTTCATCTTCACTATATACCTCCCAAGCATCACCGCCTGCAAGCTGTGTCAACCAACCTGGCAAATCAACCTCTACTCGGCAAACGATTGGCTCATCCCATTCAGGATGGCTAAAATCATTAAGCTCTAACAATTCGTTTATCTGTGATTGTAAATTTTCTTGGTCAGTCATAATGTTGGCTCCATGCAATTAAAACTTTTAAATCAATATTTATATTGCGCCTATTGCTGCATAATTCAAGCATTATTTATGCCATATGCATAACATTGCATCAATTAATTAACAATGCCATGATGTTATTAGTTTACATTGATTTGCTATTTGTCTATTTTGAAAGAACATTATGTTTGATTTTTTATTGCCTTTATCTGATGCGCTGCGTGCTGAGCCTACTTTCTTTGTTATTTTTTCTGCTATTTTTGGCATGATGGTCGGCAGTTTTTTAAATGTCATCATTCATAGGCTGCCAAAAATGATGGAGCATTCTTGGCACAACAATTGTTTAGAGCTACAAGGAAAAGAGATAGCAGAAAAGCCTAAATATAATATAGTGACACCGCGCTCTGCATGCCCCTCTTGTGGTCACCAAATTACTGCGTTAGAGAACATTCCAATTATAAGTTACTTATTTTTGGGTGGAAAATGCAGAGGCTGCAAAACTAAAATCAGTATCCGCTACCCGTTAATTGAAGCCTTATCTGCACTACTGATTGGTTTGGTTGCTTATAAGTTTGGTTACAGCATGACAACATTATTTGCTTGGGTGTTCACCTTTGCACTCATCACACTTACATTTATTGATTTTGATACTCAACTTTTACCTGATGACATCACTTTGCCATTACTTTGGCTTGGCTTAATATTCAATTTAAACACGGGCTTTACTGACTTAAAATCAGCCGTGATTGGCGCCATACTTGGTTATTTAATTTTATGGGCTGTGTATTGGCTGTTTAAATTAGCAACAGGTAAAGAAGGCATGGGCTACGGTGATTTTAAATTACTCGCAGCAATTGGTGCTTGGTTTGGCTGGCAACTTATTCCAGCAGTTATATTATTAAGCTCAGTTGTTGGTGCAGTTATCGGCATCGGTTTAATTGTACTTCAAGACAAAAATGGCAATACCGCAATCCCCTTCGGCCCATTTCTAGCCTTAGGTGGTATTGCAGCTTTATTCTTTGGTAAGCAATTAGCTGGCTATTATTTAATCTAGATATGCCTAGAATAATTCAATTATGTATGTGATAGCGTTAACTGGTGGTATTGGTGCTGGCAAGTCTACAGTGTCAGCACTTTTTGCTGAGCTTGGTGTAGCCATCATTGATCTTGATAAGATTGCGCACCAATTAACCACAGCAAAGCAACCGCTAGTGAAAAAAATTGCTAGCGTGTTCGGCGAAGCTTTTATTTCAAACGATAATGCAATAAACCGTCCGGCCATGCGCGACCTTGTATTTAATGATAAGGAAGCACGTGAAAAACTGAACGCTATCTTACATCCAGCCATTTATAATGAAGTCAAAAAATCATTGCATGCAATATCTAACAAAACTTCAGAGGCCTCTTATGTGATTTTAGAAATTCCTTTACTAGCCAAAAACTCATCATATTATTCATTAATTGATCGTGTTCTCGTCGTCGATTGTGGTGAAAAATCACAAATCGATCGTGTCATGCAAAGAAGCCAATTAACAGAAATAGAAATCAAGAAAATTATCAATGCACAACCATCTCGACAAGTCCGATTAGCATTGGCTGATGACGTAATAAAAAATGATACTAATGCTGGAAACTTAGTTGAAAAAATAGGCAAGCTACACCAAAAATACATTAATACTTGCATAGTTAGCAAAACAATCTCATAATTCACCTTAATCAATAATATATATAATTGGCAGACTTTTATATCAGTGCCTAGCTACGAATTTCCATTTAATGAACGCGTGCGCATACTTTTACGATTAGAAGATCTATTCAAAAAAGTACTGCTGCACGTAGACACGCCCTCACAAAACAATCATCACAGCGCACTAATGTTGCTCTTGAAAATGCTAGACATCATTGAACGTGCAGATATCAAAGCCGATCTCATCAATGAGCTAGATAGGCAACGCGCTACTATGCAAGGCATGTTAGGCAACCCTAAAATCGCAACACAGATTCTGAATGACACGATTAATGAATTAGGATTCAATGCAAGTAATTTGCGTAAAGATAGCACTAAAATTGGTCATTTTTTACGTGAAAATGAATGGCTAATGAGTATTAAACAGCGATCAGTTTTTCCTGGAGGTGTATGTCAATTTGACTTACCTTCTTATCATTTTTGGCTGAATTTTAGTAATGATCGCCGCCGCAGCGACTTGGATGGCTGGATAAGCCCGCTTATCCCTATGTTTGAATCGATCAAATGTATTTTGCATATACTGCGTGGTAGCGGAGAAACTAATAATTACACAGCAAATGATGGCTTTTATCAACAAATGCTAGCAGGTAACAAACCAGCACAAATGGTTAAAATTGAGGTTGCTGAAGACTGCATTAGCTTTCCTGAAGTAAGCGCTAACAAATATGCAGTTAATGTACGTTTTAACATCTCGGACTTTATACAAAAACCAAAACAATCCGAAGACCAAATTGATTTTAAAATGACATTATGTAATTTATTATAAGTTATAATTTTCTAATCAATTCTTCAGAAAAAATCATTTAGCTAAAATGCAAGCATCAACCCCATCTAAAAAAGCGAAATTTGTCGCTTGCCCAAACTGTAAAGTACAATCAGAATTTGGTCCTAACAACCCGTATAGACCATTTTGCTCGCAACGCTGCAAAATGATCGACTTAGGTGATTGGGCGAGTGAAAATTATAAAATCCCGGAAAAAACGCCATCGACTAAACTAAATGACATAAGTTAAGTTTGTCATCAATGTTTAACTTTAAATACACTGATGAAAGTAAATATATGAAAAAACTCCTCCTAATCACTGCATTCAGCATATTGTTTGCTTGCACTCAACAAACTGAAGTATCTATCACCGAAGCGTGGGTGAGACCAAGTGCGCCAGGTCAAGATGTGGGTGCAGCTTATATGAAGATACAAAGCCCGCAAGATAGCACCATGGTTTATGTTGAGACCGATGCTGCTGAAACGGTAGAAATTCATAGCATGACGATGGATAACGGTGTAATGAAAATGCGCATGATGGAAGAACTGCCTTTAGTAGCTGGCGAGCCAGCAACACTAGCACCAGGCGGCTTTCATTTAATGCTGTTTGATCTGAAAGCACCACTAAAAGCAGGCGAAAACATTGATTTCAAACTTTGCTTTAAAGACAAAGATAATAAAATCACACATCAAAGGTTTACCCTTCCTGTTAAAGAATAATTGCTTTTTAAGTATGTCCAATATCAACACCTGCCCAGGCACCTTGCTGCATAGCAACACCCCGCGCACCAGATGATAATGCTTGAGGAATGTCATTTAACTGCATTCCGCCTAAAGCATAGACAGGGACAGTCATACCCTCAGTTAATTTAGCAAATTCTTTCCACCCAAGTGGTTTAACTATATGATGGCTTAGGTTGTGTTTAATAGGCGAAAGTACTACAAAATCTAACCCCAACTTTTCTGCGTGGGCTAACTCAGATAGACTATGACAAGATGCAGCGATGAACAAACCATTTGGTTTGGTTTTCAACTTCATCAATTCGACACTTGAAAAATGCACACCATCGGCACCCACTGCCTTTGCAAAAGAAGCACCTTCCTGAATCAATACTCTTGCTTGATAAGGCCTCGTAATTGACACTATATTTTTTGCCAAACTGATTAGTGCCTGCCGACTCAAGTTCTTTTCACACAGCTGTATGAGTTTTAGACCACGCTCTAATTGCCATTTAAGATTAACTAAAAAATCAGCCTCCCCCATTTCCAACACATTACTAATTGCATAAACCGGAGGTAAGGCAAGCGCTTTCATAATCGGCGCATTTGCTGGCAACACAGGCTCTACCGTCAACTTGTTGGGTAACTGCCAAGATAAATCTTGCCCTTCCATCGCAATAGCATCACCTTGCCAAGCCGTCACAAAAAAGAAATATAACAGCACAGTTTTTGCCTCTGCATCATGTATTTTGGGATAATCAAAACGGCGCTGCAACCAAGGCTGAATTTCAGTTGGCTTTATACTAACCTCTTCTTGTAGTTCTCTTATTAACGCATTTTCAGGCGTTTCACCTTGCTCGACTTTACCGCCTGGAAACTCCCACCAACCAGCCCAGCCCTTTCCTTTTGGACGGCTAGTTAGCAACAACTCGCCATTTTTATTTTTTATAATCCCGACGGCGACGTGCACCACTTTAGTCATGCAATTTGAGCTTTCCTGCATAATCTCGCGCAAACTGATAAGCAACACGGCCACTTCGTGCGCCACGCGTCAGCGAGAAGTCAAGCGCGGCTAAGCGCGCTTTCTCGTCGAAAGCCAAATCAAAAGTCGTCAGCCAATTGGCAGCAATGAATAAATACTCATCTTGACCAAACGCATAAAAAGATAACCACAAACCAAAACGTTCTGATAATGCAGTTTTTTCTTCTATTGTATCGCTAGGTCTAATTTCATCATCCCCATTTAAACCAAAGCCATGCTTAGTTGCTAAATTATCAGCCATATATTCGGGCATCAGATGCTTTCGATTAGAGGTCGCATACACCAACATATTTTCAGAAGAATCAGCAAGCGAACCATCCAACACTACTTTTAATGCCTTATAGGCAATATCATCAGCTTCGAAAGTCAAATCATCACAATAAATAATAAACTTTTCTGAGCGATTTCTTATTAAGCTTACAATTTCAGGCAGGCTCACTAAATCATGCTTTTCAACTTCAATCATACGCAAGCCGTCTTTTGAAAAACTCGTTAATAATGCTTTAATTAAAGAAGACTTACCCGTACCGCGTGCGCCTGTTAATAAGACGTTATTCGCAGTTAATCCTTGTAATAATTGGCGAGTATTACGCACAAGCTCGGCTTTTTGTTGATCAACAAATTTAATATGTTCTAGCTGAACACTATGCGGGTGTGTAATTGCTTGCAGTGTGCCAGCTAAGCTTGTTGTTGTCCAACGCCATGCAAATGCCGACCAATCAATTGAAGCCGTTGTTGCTGGTAGTAGCGCTTCCAGCTTGATGATTAAATCTTCTGCACGCACTATTAAATTATCAAGTTTTTTGTGCATAATTGAATGAAACCTTAATGGTTAAGTACGATAATCTGCGTTTATTTTCACATAATCGTAAGAAAGATCGCAGGTCCAAATTGTTGCACTTGCTTCGCCTCTATTCAGCACAATGCGCATTTGGATCTCCGGAGCTTGCATAATCGCTAACACTTGTTCTTCTTTATACATGGATGAAATACACCCTTTTTCCGCAACCAGCACATCGCCCAAATAAAGCCCGACCTTATTAACATCTAAATTAGAAACATCTGCATTGCCAATGGCAGATAGAATTCTGCCTAAGTTGGGATCAGAAGCAAAAAATGCAGTTTTAACCAAAGGCGAGCGTGCAATTGCATAAGCCACTTTGCGGCACTCAACTTCAGTATGACCACCGTCGACTAATACGGTGATAAATTTAGTTGCGCCTTCTCCATCGCGCACAATTGCTTGCGCCAACTCAACAGCAACTTCTGTTAACGCATCTCTTAATGTGTCAAAAGCCGGACTGCTTTCTATAATTTCATTATTTTCTGCTTGGTTGGTAGCAATCATCATAAAGCTATCGTTAGTCGATGTATCGCCATCTACCGTAATGCTGTTAAACGATTGTTTTACTGCATAATTAATAATTTTCTTTAATGCGCTTTCGCTCACTTTTGCATCCGTTGCAATATAGGCTAGCATCGTCGCCATATTAGGATGTATCATCCCTGAGCCTTTACTAATCCCAGTGATGGCAATTAACTGCCCGTCGATCTCAACTTGTCTTGAGGTGCCTTTAGGCACAACATCTGTGGTCATAATTGATTGAGCTGCATTTAACCAGTTTTTTGGCTGTAGATTACTAATCGCAGTTGGCAAGCCTGCAATAAGTTTATCGATTGGCAGAGGCTCTAAAATCACCCCCGTGGAAAACGGTAATATTTGAGTGGGTGCTAAGGATAAAAGCTTGGCCAATGCTTCGCAACTTTGAACAGCACGCCGCATGCCAGACTCACCCGAACCCGCATTAGCGCAACCGGTGTTAATTAATAAAGCGCGGATCCCTTGCTTGGCTCTTAGATGCTTTTTGCACACAGTGACTGGTGCTGCACAAAATCTATTTTCTGTGAACACGCCAACAACATGGCTCCCTTCGGCTAAAGTCATCACCAACAAGTCTTTGCGCCCTGCTTGACGAATATGCGCTTCTGCATGCCCTAAATCGACGCCACTAATTGGCATTAAAGATTCGGCTTTTGGTGGGAATAATTTGACTGGCATGATGCGCTTTCTAAAAACAAACTTTATTAATTTTAGCCTATTAACGGCCAACTTCATTTAATTATTAAGATCAAAAATTGAGTCATTAAACATATAAAGATAATTCTATATATCCTAACCATATGATAAATAACAATTGTTGACAATGATCAATATGATTTAATGGTAATATTTATAAATAATTAAAAAAAATAACCATATGAATACAGCCAAACAAAAATTTGTTCACGTAGAAAGAATTAAACTGCTCTACGCCCAAAGCTTTGCGCCTATTATACTGAGCGTTATTTCAGGTGCAGTACTAGTCGCCACATTGTGGCTTAGTATAGACACAGCACACTTGGTATGGTGGTTAGCCACCATAGCAAGCCTAGCCTCAATTCGTTTTATAGTAGTACTGCAATTTAAACGCACTAACCCACAGCATGGTGATGTTTTAAAATGGGAGCGTGCCTATGTAATAAGCTTGCTAATATTGTATTTATGTTGGAGTGCAGGACTTATTTGGTTTATGCCTAAAGATAATTTAATCAATGTATTTATCCTTTGTATATTCTCCATTAGCTTAACCATCGTTGCTTTTAATTGGTATTCCTCTTTACACTATTTACAAATAGCTTGCATATCAATTGCATTATTACCGATGATTGCTGCCCTATTTACACTAAATGGCTACCAGACTTCTAATATTGCTATCGGTGGAATTTTTCTATATATAGCATTCATCTTTTCTAGCTTTGGTGCGGAAAAAAATATGAAGCATAATCTTGAGTCAGCTTATCACTTATTAGAAGCTAAAATACATAGTGAAAATATGACAAAAATTGATACATTAACTGGTTTATATAATCGTCATGCTTTTTTTAATGAAGCAAGTCTTTTGTTTGAGGCATGTAAACAAAATAACGAACCTGTCAGTCTATTAATAATGAATATTGATCAGTTTAAAAAAATAAATGACGACCTAGGGCATGCCATTGGCGATGAAGTACTAGCTAAGATAGCAGGGCTAATCAAAAAAAACGTACGCAAGGTTGATTATTTATGTCGTTATGATGGGCAAGAATTTGTGATATTAATACCGAATACCACAAGTACACGAGCGTTAGAAACAGCAAACCAACTTAAAAAAGAGATAGGAACCTCTTCAGCTTTGAATCTCGGCGAAACCCCATACCCAATAACAGCTAGCTTTGGTGTAGCTGATATTGGCAAAACATTGACAGCCTTACTAAGCCATGCCACAGAGGCAATGCATGAGGCAAAAAATGCAGGCCGCAATCAAGCAAAGATCCATAGACTAGTTAGTTGAATACACACTAAGCAATAAGAAGAATTGAACACTAGCTACGGCGCCAAGTGGTGCCCTTACCCGTATCTTCTAAAGTAATGCCTGAACCAGCTAATACTTGCCGAATGCGGTCAGCCTTAGCATAGTCTTTGGCTTTTTTTGCCTGCAATCTCAACTCTATATTTGCGTTAATCTCTTCATCGCTAATACCAGGATTA
Source organism: uncultured Methylophilaceae bacterium (assembly GCA_964549145.1). Classification (GTDB taxonomy): domain Bacteria; phylum Pseudomonadota; class Gammaproteobacteria; order Burkholderiales; family Methylophilaceae. The sequence continues at coordinate 6,777 of CAZJUK010000001.1, read as the reverse complement.
ACTAAATTAAATTCATCTAGCTCAATATCTAAAGCAAGATGTTTGCGCTGTAGAAAAGCTTCTCGATCGTGTTGCAGCAAACCCAAAATAGCACCCAAGCTTTTCAGGAGCACTATCGACTCAACAGTTTTAGTTTTAGCTAAACCAAACAGCACGGCCATTGCCTCTGCTGTATTAAAATCATCATCCATTGCTTCTTTAAACTGCTTTGCCTGTTGATGATTCCAATCAATTTTCTGAACACTCACTTCATTAGATAAGGCAGTATATAGCCTTGTCAGAGCTACTTTAGCATCATCTAAATGCTTATCACTATAGTTTAATGGACTGCGATAATGCGCACGTAAGATAAAAAACCTTACAACTTCTGGGTCATATTTTTTTAACACTTCACGAATAGTGAAAAAATTACCTAAGGACTTAGACATTTTTTCTTGATCTACGCGTACGAAACCATTATGCATCCAATAATTTGCCATTTGACAGCCATGGGTAGCTTCACTTTGTGCTATTTCATTCTCATGATGTGGAAACTGCAAATCTTGTCCACCGCCATGGATGTCAAAATGCTCACCTAAATGTTTTGTGCTCATCGCCGAACACTCAATATGCCAGCCAGGCCGACCTACACCCCAAGGCGACGGCCAGTTTGGCTCATTGGGCTTGACGGATTTCCACAGCACAAAATCCATTGGGTCTTTTTTATTAGCATTAATGTCAACGCGTTCCCCTGCCTGCAAATCGTCTAAACTTTTCCCTGACAATTTTCCATAGCTCGCGAAGCTCCTCACACTGAAAAACACGTCACCGTTTTCTGCATGGTAAGCATGGCCTTTCTCTATCAGTTTCTTAATCATATCGACCATGCCATCAATATGCGTCGTTGCACGTGGCTCTGTATCTGGACGAATAACGCCAAGTTTAGTTGAGTCTTCATCCATCGCATCGATAAAACGCTGTGTCAGAACTTCGATTGTCTCTCCATTTTCACGTGCCCGCTGAATAATTTTGTCATCGACATCAGTGATATTACGGACATAAGTAACTTCGTAACCGGATGCGCGGAACCAACGAGCCACCATATCGAACACCACCATAACGCGTGCATGACCAAGATGACAGTAGTCGTAAACAGTCATACCACAGACGTATATACGGACTTTTTTAGGTTCTATTGGAGTGAAAGACTGTTTGTCGCGAGCAAGGGTGTTATAAACTTTTAACATGCGATGAAAATACCGTGAAAAATGACAGTGAAATTTGAACCAAAACAACCAAGAATCATAATAGAACCAATTATTTACACCTAAATGCTAATGAGCTATTGGATGTTGGCAATCCTATTGGTAGAATACGGTTCTACTTATACAAAAATAGTATATCACAATGACAATTCAAAGCCTTTTACTCAAAAAGATAGTTGCAGTTGCAATCTTTAGCGGCGCCTTATTCAGCTTCTCTGTGAATGCGGACGAACTTAAAGATATCAGCCAACTGGCAGAACAAGGCCAAAAAGTCGCGGCATTAAAACGTATTAACAGTTACCTTGATGCGAACCCTAAAGATGCACAAGGCATGTTTATGAAAGGCATTATTCTGGCCGAAAGTGATCAACGCGATGAAGCTATTGCAACATTTACTGATTTAACAAAGCAATACCCAAACTTACCTGAGCCATACAACAACTTAGCTGTATTGCATGCAGAAGCTGGCCAATATGATATGGCAAGAAAAGCGCTGGAAACCGCAATTAAAACGCATCCAAGTTATGCAACCGCACATGAAAACTTAGGTGATATATATGCACGAATGGCTTCAGAAGCTTACGACAAAGCATTGAAATTAGATAATGCCAATACACGTGCCGAAAGCAAACTTTCATTAATTACTAGTTTATTTAGCACTGATAGCAACACAGCATTAGCCACAAAAGATACTAAACCAATTCGACCAGCAAACAAAAAAGTAGAGACACCGTCAGCTGAAATGGTCACTGTGGCAGCTGAGCCTGCTGTAAACTCTAATATTGAGGACGAAATTATGCAAGCAGTCAATAATTGGTCTACGGCGTGGTCAAGCCAAAATATTGATGATTACTATGCAAGTTATGCGGCATCTTTTAAACCGGCGAAAGGCGCAAGTTATATTAATTGGAAAAAAACACGTAAAACTCGCGTAACATCTCCATCTCAAATCACTTTAAATATTAGTGATGGGAAAGTAGAATTGGTTGATGAGAGCAATGCTAAAGTTAGCTTTAAGCAATATTACAAAGGTAACAGCCGCCCCATATATACCAACAAAACTTTGATCATGAAGAATGTAGACGGCGCTTGGTTAATTAATCAAGAAATCGCATCTAACTAAAATTTTAATGCGCTAGCTAAAAACATATCGAGCCAGCTCCAAGAGTAATGACAAAAAAATAAACCTCATGTTCTCAAACAAGAAATTAAAGATTTTTCAATATAGCCTGCTAATATGCATTGCATTTTTACCGTGGAACGCAACAGCAGTAAACACAGGCAGTTGGAACAAAAAAAGTCTATCTTCACAGGTTAGTGAAGACGTGATAGAGAACTTGCTCATCAAAAGTTTGGTAGAAATTACACAAGGCAATACTAAGCAAGCCATGTTAACGGTGAATAAGCTCATCAAAAAAGCACCTAATTTCAAACTAGCTCATCTTATTCAAGGTGATTTGTTGAGTGTGCACTCGCAAACCTTAGCCAATATTGGCAATCTTGAAAATACTAAAGCTAGCAAAAAAAACTACGCGGAAATTGAAGCATTGCGTGATGAAGCAAGAACCCGCATGAATTACTACTTTTCAAAAGATGCTCGTCGCCTAACCCCAAACATCCCGGTACAAATGAACGAGTCGCAACAACATTTAATTTTAATCGATACCGTCAAGTCAAGATTATTTCTATACAGAAAGTTAGATTCTGGTTTGGAGTATGTTGCAGATTACTACACTACAATTGGCAAAAATGGTTCCGATAAAAAAGTTGAGGGTGATAAACGAACACCTGTAGGCGTTTATTTTGCCAACAAAAAAATCGCGACTCCTTTATCTGAGTTTTATGGTGACAGCGCTTATCCACTCAACTACCCAAATGAACTTGATCGTCATGAAAAGAAAACTGGTAATGGTATCTGGTTGCACGGCACGCCAAAAGACACCTACAGCCGCCCACCACGCGCAAGCGATGGTTGTGTCGTATTAAGCAATCCAGATATACGTGCTTTATCTCCTATTCTACAAAAAGGGAACACGCCAGTAATCATTTCAGACAATATAGATTGGATTGACAGCACCAAAACCAATTTTAAAAAAATAGAGATCAAATCACTTAATACTGAATTAGAAAAATGGCGTGAAGATTGGGTTTCACAAAATACAAAGCAGTATCTTAGCCATTACTCTAACGACTTCTTTTACTCAAAAGGTAACTTTTCAGAATGGAAAGCGCATAAACAAGGCGTGCAAAGTACAAAACCTAAAGTAACTATTGAGATAACCAATATCAGTATTTTCGGCTACCCAACTGTAAGTAATAACAATACCAAAAACAGCACCATGAAAAACCAGCCTCTTGTAGTTATCGATTTTGATCAATATTACAAGAGCCCAACATTGAAAAATAAAATGCGTAAACGGCAATATTGGCAATATGAAAACAACGCATGGAAAATTATTTACGAAGGCGCTGCATAAACAATATGAAAAATCACTTATTAAAATTCTTTTTGTCCTCACTTTTACTTATTGCATTCAGTACGAATACTCATGCAGCAGTACATGTGAATTTCGAAACTAGCCAAGGCGACTTCACAGTTGAGCTTTATCCTGAAAAGGCTCCAAAGACAGTTGAAAACTTTTTAACATACATTGAAGATGGTTTCTATAAAAACACAATCTTTCATCGCGTGATTAGAAACTTCATGATACAAGGTGGTGGTTTCGAACGTGACTTATTCGAAAAACCAACTCGCGCCCCAATTAAAAATGAAGCAGATAATGGCCTTCTCAATGAAAAAGGGACCATTGCGATGGCACGTACGGCAGACCCTGATTCAGCGACTGCACAATTTTTTATTAATCTAAAAAACAATGCTTTTTTAAACCACACAGGCCCGAGTCCAGAAAAAATGGGCTATTGTGTATTTGGCAAAGTTATCAGCGGGTTGGATGTAGTTAAAAAAATTGGCTTAACTCAAACAGGCAACATGAGTCGATTTAGCGATGTACCACTTAAACCAATGATGATTAAAAACGTTAGCCTGATGACTAAAGAGGCACCCCCAGCTGAGACTTCAAAAACTGAAGATCTATCAACTGAAGAGCCTGTAAATAAAAAATAATTTTCTAGAACTCAAAATTTAATTAAACAAAGGATTCTAAGTGGTAAAACTTACAACCAACTTTGGTGATATTACGATCGAACTTAACGCAGAAAAAGCGCCAATTTCTGCAGCAAACTTTTTACAGTATGTTGAAAATGGTTTTTATGATGGTGTTATTTTTCATCGCGTCATAAATGACTTTATGGTTCAAGGTGGTGGTTTTGATGCAGATATGAATCAAAAACCAACCGAAGCAGAAATTAAAAATGAAGCAGACAATGGATTAAGTAACGATAAATATACAGTGGCTATGGCGCGCACTTCTGTTCCAGATTCTGCAAGCAGCCAATTCTTTATTAATGTGAATAATAATGAATTTTTAAATCACACTGCTCCAACGGCAAGTGGCTGGGGCTATTGCGTTTTTGGCAAAATCACTGAAGGCATAGATGTTGTCGATAAAATCAAAGCAGTAAAAACAACCACTAAAGCAGGCCATCAAGATGTACCTGAATCTCAAGTGATTATTGAAAAAGCAACACTCTGCTAAATATAGATTCACGCCTAAATTCATATGGATCACAGTTTATTTATATCTGATTTACACCTATGTGAGTCTAGGCCGAAAATAACAAATGCATTTATATCATTCCTAAAACATACAGCTTCGCAAGCAAATGCGCTCTATATATTAGGTGATTTTTTTGAATACTGGCCCGGTGACGATGCTATTGAAGCTGGGATGCATAAAGAAATTATCTACGCCTTACAACAACTCTCACAACATGATGTAGATGTTTTTTTTATGCATGGCAATCGTGATTTCTTAGCTGGTAGTTTGTTTATAGAAGTAACTGGTGTGCAACCGATAGATGACCCGACTCAAATAAAGCTATATGGAAAAAATATATTATTAAGCCACGGTGATGCATTATGTACTGATGATTTAATCTATCAGGAATTAAGACTGATAATGCGAAGTGAATCATGGCAGTCCGAGTTCTTGCGTGAACCACTAGAAACACGTATTACTAATATTGAAGAAATGCGCAAAAAGAGTGAGCAAGAAAAATCAGGTAAAACGCTTGACATTATGGATGTAAACAACGTTACGGTTGAGAATCTATTAAGGGCTTATGATTACCCCCCAATATTAATTCACGGGCATACGCATAGGCCAAATAGGCATCTGCATCATGTTGATAACCACGCATGTGTACGCTGGGTGTTAGCTGATTGGTATGAACAAGGTAGTTACTTGATGATGAGCAATGACGACTGCGCTTCCGTAAAGTTATAAAGAGCGCTATAACGAAGTCATCACACCAAATTCAGCATAGCCAGGTATTTTCGTTTCGTCTATTTGGTCAATCAATTTAGGGTCTAAAAACTTTTTGGCATACTTCAAATAAACTTTATTGCGTATAAATAAATCAAAAATATCTGGATCAATATGATTATCCAGCTTCATGTTACCTAATATCGTTAAAGTTTCAGATAATGTTTTCGCCTTCTTATAAGGTCTATCTTCAGAAGTTAACGCTTCAAATATATCCGCAATACCCATAATACGCGCAGGTACTGACATCTGTTCACGAGTTAAGCCCTTAGGGTAGCCTTTGCCGTCCATACGCTCATGATGTCCGCCAGCATACTCTGGCACCCGGCTTAAATCTTTGGGATAAGGTAGCGAATCAAGCATTTTAATCGTCACTACGATATGGTTATTAATAATGGTACGCTCCTCTGGAGTCAGCGTTCCTTTCACAATGGTTAAGTTATATAATTCTTCATCATTCAAAAAGTGTACCGATTCACCTTGATCATCAACAAAGTCATAAAGAGATATTTTCTTAATCCGTTGTATGTCATCCTGCTGCATGGACTCACCACCAATATTCACACGCCGAATAAAGATTTTGTCATCGTCTAGCTTTTGATTGATCACATCAACACCTTCCTGCAGTGACTCCATATTAATGGCTTTACTAGCTTGTTGGCTGGCCTCAATCATCATGCGTAAATAAGAATTTTCTTGCTGTTTTTTGAGCAACTCAAAACGCTGATCAACCAAGTGAATACGATCAAAAATAGTTTGTAATTTAGTTGCTTTATCCATCACAGATTCAGGCGTTGTGACTTTGCCACAATCATGCAACCACGAGGCTATCTTTAGCTCATAGATTTCTTTTTCATTCAAAGAAAAGTCTTTTAATGGCCCTTCAATAGTTTTAATAGCTTCATCAGCTAACATCATTGTTAATTCTGGCACACGTTGGCAATGCCCACCTGTGTATGGAGATTTCTCATCGATAGCATCGGCAATTAATTTAATAAATGATTCAAATAAATTTTTAAGCCCATCAATCAAAGTTTGATTTGTTAAAGCCATAGCAGCTTGAGATGCTAAAGATTCAACCAACCTTT